>QKGJ01000189.1 GCA_003251275.1 Ignavibacteria bacterium | reverse complement strand
CATCCCAATCGAAATAACCGCCGACGGTCGTACCGTTGAGAGTGGAACCGCTGTTGTTGGTAATGTCGAGCTGCATTAACAGCATGTTGCTCAACCCGGTTGTGTCGAAACTCCATGAGGTCTGGTCAACCTGGATGAACAACGGATTCTCCGCAAGAGAATCCGAGTATGCTGTGGCATACCTCGTAACAACTCCTGCTACGAGCGTGTCGATGAATGCGAGAGACTTGAAGTCAGCGTCGTAAACCTGTGCTTCAGTTCTGGAAGCGTTCGAGACATGCATCGAATCCGTTGCAATGATCAAGCCGCCTTCGAACAGCCGTTGACCTGCAGTTGAAACCGGATTGAACTGGAAACCACTTCCGGGACCGGTTCCAACGAATGCATTCAGTGATCCGATATTGCCTTCGTTGGTTACCGACACTTTCATCGTCGAGGTGGTGTGATCTGCAAACTTCTCGGTGACTGGAGGCGGTGGTGGCACGCCGGTCACAGTGAGAGATGCCGGAATCGAAGCAACCGGAGTGACTGGATCGTTACTTAACACGTCGATTCTCGCCGCGTACGATCCGGGTAGCAAGCCCGTTGCATCGATTGTCATCAGAATCTGCACACTGTCACCTGCCGCGACAACACCCGAGAGTGTGTCAGGGACAATCCAGGTGACGCCAGAGGGAATCCTGTTCCACAGTTTGAAATCATCCATCAGCGAACCGGACGAAAGTCCCGTGCTTGTTGAATACCCGCCGACCTTGAAAGGCCCGGTTCCATTAATCGAAAAGAGTGATTGAGAAACTGTGTTGTTCAAAGTTCCATTGACATAGGCCCGGATTTCGGGGACGGCGGAGTCGTAAATAACATCCACCAGCGAAGGTCCGGGAGCCACGCCCGTAATCAGGACGTCAGTAAATCCTCCGCGGACAAGCAGATTTCCTGCGCCCGCTGCACCGCCAAGGAAACAACGAAAACTTCCAGCGGTGTTATCTCCCCAGAGATAATACAACGTTGTGTTGCTGGGAAGGTTATTGAGCCACATTGAAACGGCCCAATCGCCTGAGAGGTTTGTTGCCCAGCTTGTATTGACATAATTGGTGGACGATGCAGCTCCGGCGCCGATCAAGGCTGCGCCAGATTGACCTGCGCCACCCATGGTGAGGCTGCCAAGAACATCTGCTGAGTCATTGATGGCAGTCGCGGGGTTCGCGAAGTTCTTCGTTCTCAAACCCCCAACCTCATTGAATTTGTACCACGCAAGGTCAGGTGTTTGCTCCGGTGAGAAGTGTTGCGGATAGCCCTCCGGGATGTTCACCATCCTGTATTGGCTGAAGGCTGATGGGTCAGCATTGTCCGGAATTGAGTTTGTTGCACCGGGAATAAGCGGAAGCAGTGACCTCGTCTTTGTATCTTCTCCATTCCTGGATTTGGCGAGGGCGCTTCCCGCGCTCTTCCGCTGCGACCTATTCGCAAGACCAACAAACGAAACCCGCGACGATAGCACAACATCCTCGATAGCGATATCGAAGGTGAGTGGTCCAGCACCGGTGTTTCGAATCGTCATCGTTCTTGTGGTTGTCGAGTCGATTTCCAGCGTAGCAGTAATTGAATCGGGTGAGAGCCCAACAACTGGGGCGGCGTTCACCACAAAGTTCACCGCAACCGTGTCGCTGGAATTTGTCGTGTCGTTGCTCGAAACTATGAGCGAAGTGGAATACGCGCCCGGAGTGATTCCGGTGAAATCCACTTGTGCGCTAATAACGTTTGAGCTACCGCCACTAATGGACCCGGATGACGGAACCGCCGAGAGCCATGATACGGCCGGTGTTTCAGCAATCGAGTATGTCAGCGGGGTACCGAACGGATTTGTGTTGGAGACGACAAACGAATATGAAGTCGAATCGACCAATCCTTCCAGCACAGTGTCTGCGATGGCAAGCGGACTGACTCCCAATCCAGGTGCGCCGGTCGGTACGCCGAAGAAGACATCGTCGACGAACCAATCATCCTGACGAGTTGTTGTGGAAGTAGAAGATCGACTGCGGAAACGGAACTTGAATCCACTGTGGAAGAACGACCCGCCGCCAGCGTTGACGCTATCCATATTGAACTGTTCGAATTGGAATGGTCGCAGTGGAGCTCCCGGAAGTTTTTTCAGAATGATCCACGCACCCAAATTATTGAGTGCTTCCACTGAGAGGCTATCTGCAGTTTCCGGTACGTCACCCAGACCTTGTGGTTGTTGCCAGTAGGCGAGCGTCACACCCATTCCCTCCAATCCACCGGTGTTTATGGTCAACGTGGTGACCGTATCCAACCCGAGCCCGGATGCATTCCCGGCCAGGTTTAGTGCGTTCGGGGGACTCGGCGGTGAGGATGCATCGCCGTCAACTACCGCATTCACATTCGTCCACACCAGGGGATCTGGCGGACCCGCATTGGGGAACGTCTCCGTGAGCGGTAGACTGATGGGATTGACCGCAAAGAATGTTGTGCTCAATGTATCGTTCGTCGCGTCCGGATCCCCGCTCAACACGGTATATGCGGTTGCGCTCCATTGGCCTGCAGCATCGGGCGTGAAAGCAGAGCTGAACGTTACCGCCTTCGATCCGCCTGCTGCAATGTTGCTGTCGAGTTGTGACGAAGAATAGGGAGTACCGGGGCCGGTGATGTTCATGAAGACATTGAACGGTCCGGCAGTTACGGCACTGACATTCGTAATCGTCACGACCGGGTTCACGGGGGCGTTGTTTGCGATCTGCCCCGAAGGACTATTGATCGCATTCAAGCCGATGTTCGCGGATCCTGTCGGGATGCCGAAGGAAACATCATCAACATACCAGTCGTCAAAGTTACCTGTCGTTCCTTTGCTTCGGAAACGGAACTTGAAACCATTGTAGAAAAATGTTCCAGCGCCCGGGTTGACACCATCAACACCAACGGCTTGAAATGCGAAGGGCGGAACCGGATCGGTGGAGTTCAATCCCGGATAGCCGCGCACAAAAATCCACTGGCCAAGACTATTCAGGAACTCGACAATCAAGCTATCGGCGAGCTCAGGATTGTCTCCCGTTCCTCGAGGTTGGTAAAAGTAGGTGAGTGCAACGCCCATGCCCTGCAAGCCGCTGAGATCGAGAGGGAGTACCTCGCAGTTGTCTCCGCCACCGACGGGGCTTCCGTTCAGGTTCAACGCGTTGGGGGGACTTGGCGGGTTAATCCCGCCACCGGTGACATCGACGTTGGTCGCGACCCAGATTGCAGTATTAGGAACTCCGGTTGTCGGAAATGTATCGGTGAAAGGAATCTCGAGTGGAGTAAAGCCCGTATTGCTTGGCGCGCTTTCGTTCGCCGGCCCTTCATTGTCGATAGCCGTTACATAATAATTGTGCAGGCCGGCAGGCGGCATGTCTGTCGTACTATCTGCCCGCGCTGTATCTGCCGAAGTTCTTGTGAGAGTGGTAAACAATACGCCATCTCTGTACAGGCGGATTCCGGCAAGATCGTCAAGAGTCGTACCATCGACCTGCCGCGACGGATTCGTCCATCGAATAGTGTAACCGGTCGCAGCTGTTCCACTGACCGTCAGGCCTGTGGGCCCGCGAGGAGTCTTTGCGCCGCCAGCAGTCCACCCGGTTGTTGCCTCAGAACTCAGACTGTCATTGCTCAGAAGGCGGGTTTGGAGTGCATACGCGTACGAGGTCCCGTCAGTAAGCCCGGTATCATTGTACGTGCTGTCGGTACTTGCCACTTCAGCAATTTGGGATCCGTTGCGCTTTACCCGGACGACGTATGGCCCGATTGGTGTCCCATCAACAAGTGTGGTGGGTCGTGTCCATTGCAGTGCAATCGAAGTTGGTGTTGAATAGTCAGAGAATGCAGAAACTGCGCTTGGTGGATTCGGGTCGGTCGGATCAGCGTAGACGAGATTCTCGACATATGCTTTGTTTGTTCCAGTCCGACGGTCAGTCCAGATCGCCCACGCTTTTCCGCCCCACGCGGTAGTTTCGTAGTAATCGCCGTTGTATGTTGTATTGGTGTTCGGTGTCCCTTGCGGTTGCCAGTTCGCCCGCACATCGCTGATCACGGAATTGTCCCATGTATCCCCGCCATCAATAGAATGGGCGATGTAGCGGTTCGTCATAAAATTCGAGCCGGTCGAGTCCATGCTGTAGTAGCCGATGCTAATTTCGCCGGTAATTTGATCTACCGCTATTGAGGCCATGAACTGCCACTTGCCGGCTTGAACATCTGGCCCATTTACCTGAATTGGTGCACTCCAAGTGGTTCCGCCATCTGACGACCGCCTCATAAAGATATCAGACTGGCCGCTGACGAGTTCAGGAGTAACGACATAGATCCATCCGCTGCGTGAGCCGCTCGATCGATCAACATCGAAGTATGGAAAACTCGATGCTCGAACGCCGTTCAGTGCCGCAATTCCGCCGTTACTGATACGAATGCCATTGATGGGATATGCAATCACCGGTGTTGAAAATGTTGCGCCGCCATCAGTTGATTTTGCAAAGCCGATACCGACTTCTGCAGTGCCTGTGGTGTAGTGCGCCCAGAGAACATAGACTTCGCCGTTCGGGCCTGTGGAAATGTGAACACCCTGACCGCGATTGGATCCAATAGCCAATGTTACGCGGGGCTGCCATGTTGCGCCTTGATCAGTTGATCGGGCAAACTGGACGGGAGTTCCCGTAACGCCGAAGTCTGTCCACGCGACATAGACGTTGTTCGGGAATGTTCCAGAATGATCGGCTGCTGCGTGTTGCTTGTCATCGTTCGTACTGTTAAGGAGATCCGCGTTGGTGCGTGGGCTCCAAGTCGCACCTAGGTTAGTTGTCGAAACAAAGTAGAGTCCACCTGGTGAACCGAGCGTCGAGAAGTACGCACGACCACTCACATCGAAAAATGCAACGGGGTCTCCGAAACTGTCAAGCACTCCCGGCGGAAGATCCTCGCTTTGACTTGGCCAGGTCGCCCCGCCGTCAGAACTGAATGCCCACGTTTGATGAACAACCGGATTGGATCCGGGAATCCTGCCGTTGGTTGATACCATCAACTGGTTCGGATTGGCGGGATTGACGCCAATAGAGTTTTCGCTCTGCGCATTTGCAGATGGGTTGAAAACGGCCACGTCGGGAGTGTTCGGTGGATTGTCAGTAGTATAATCTGTTACGAATGCAATGGCTGGGTCAGCAATCGGACCATCCAGACCGAGTTGCCAGCGCTTTGCCGCATTCCACATTGCAGATTTGTCCTGCGGTTGTGCTATGCCAAGTATGGAAATACTCAGCATTACGATCCATAGCGGTAGTAACCTGCGGAACATGTTGCCTCCTGGGTTGAAGTGAGGAGTTAGCGTGATTTGTTTTAGAAAAAGCTCAAGTGGTGCCTTGAAAAAACAAGGGGCATATTCATAAATGGCATCTGATGAGAGTCGGGAAAGACTCGCTAATTCCGAAAGTATTTTGGAGAACCTGATAGGTGCGAGGTCTTACGCCCAGGAGGAATGAGGCATATCGGCTTCCCGGGGTCCATAGCCAAGCGATTTGAGTGGTGCAGATGACCGACGCGACTATTACAAATAACAAAACGATTCTTAGTTTGTCAAGGATTTTTTGCGATAATTTGCGACTTAGCGCAGTTCCAGCCAGAACGACGAGATTGAATCCTTGTGGGATTTTTCTCCAGGAATCTCTCCCGCGGCGGGGCTAGCGAGATTCCTCTCTCCATCATGTGTGTCAATTCGATATGAAAACCTTCGATCATGGCCCGATCAACCTCGATCATTTCGGCTGTTGAAATAGTCATGAAGAGGATAACTGAACTCCTTGTTATTCTTTTGTGACCATTACATACTATATTAATGGAATTGTTATGAAGTTATGGTTCAACAAAGGTGCTAAAATGACTAAAGCGAGAGTTTTGTCGTTGCTCCTTGTTAGTGTGATTGCAATTTCATTGGAAGGAATTGCACAGGAGGGAAAACAAGGAAAGAAGCTTGAGACTGCGACATTCGCGGGTGGATGCTTTTGGTGCATGGAGTCGCCATTTGAAGATCTGCCCGGTGTTGTCTCGGTTACTTCCGGATATACCGGCGGGCAAAAAAAGGATCCAACTTACGAAGAGGTTTCCGCTGGCGGTACGGGTCATGCGGAATCAGTTGAGATTATCTTTGACCCAATGAAGATCGGGTATAAACAACTTCTGGAGGTGTTTTGGCACAACATTGACCCTACCACGCCCAATCAACAGTTCTGTGATCGGGGAAGCCAGTACCGGTCTGCCATTTTCTATCACGACAAAACTCAACAGCAATTGGCCGAGGAGTCAAAAAAGAAGATTGAAGCGATGCCGAAATTCAATCGCAAAGTATTCACTCAGGTATTGCAGGCTTCAGTCTTCTATCCAGCAGAAGAATATCACCAGGACTTCCACAAGAAAAATCCCATTCGTTACAATGCTTACCGCTTCGGCTGCGGACGCGATCGACGTCTCAAGGAGCTTTGGGGAGAAAATAAATAGCGGTACAACTTCGCCGTGGGAGAGACTGGCGATGCTTATGATACTTTGCTATATTCCAGAAGTCACTGCAGCCCGGTGAATCCCCCGGTTTCCGCTCACTTCCATGGGAGGAAACGATGTTCAATCAAATTCTCCGCAAAGCTCTTCCTGTTCTTTCCTTCGTTCTCTCCATGGTTCTGTGTCTTTTTGTTTCGGCATGTTCCACTCGGGATATCTACGTGCAGGAACTGGAGGCACGCGGACATTTGTTTGCTCCTCCATTGTTCGTTACCGATAGTACGGCACCTGGCAAATTCCGCATCATTCCGACGATTTCTGCAGGTCGAAGCACGACACTTGAAGGGGTAGTCGAAAGACATACGAATGTCAATGCGAAC
>QKGJ01000293.1 GCA_003251275.1 Ignavibacteria bacterium | reverse complement strand
AAGGCGTTGGCCGCCACGCGACTCTCCGCTTCGATAAAAATGTTCGATACGTCAGTAGCTCAATTGGCTAGAGCAGCGGTCTCCAAAACCGCAGGTTGGGGGTTCAAGTCCCTCCTGACGTGCTGACGGTCCCATGGGAATAGCAACTACTGGACACGAAGGATTATGAAAGAAAAAATCATTGCTTTTTTTACAGACATCGTCAAAGAGATGGGCAAGGTGACGTGGCCCAAAAAAGAAGAGCTTCGCGGTTCAACCGTCATCGTCCTTATTGCATGTGTTCTCATTTCCATTTTTGTTTACATCTCCGATACGATTGTCGACGGCGCGCTGCGCTGGCTCATTGAACTGCTCTAAACGAGGACACCTTGGAAAAGAAATGGTATGTGCTCCGGACATACTCCGGTCACGAAAATAAGGTGAAAGCCTATATCGAGAACGAAATCGCACAAGCGGGTCTTGAAGAGAAGGTGTCGTCCGTGATAGTTCCGTCGGAAAAAGTATTCGAGGTAAAAGACGGAAAGAAACGAAGCAAGACCCGCACTTTCTTTCCCGGCTATATTCTTATCGAGGCTGATCTTGATAAGACGGTAACGCACCTAATTCTGAATACACCATCGGTGATCAGTTTTGTCGGGCCGAAAAACGAACCGGCGCCACTCCAACCGGCAGAGGTTCGAAAACTGATCGGCAAGATTGAAGAGAAGCGCGAAGTGGAAGTGATCGAAGTTCCCTTCAAAGTTGGCGATGCGGTGAAGGTAACCGATGGGCCGTTCAATAATTTTACCGGATTTGTGCAAGAAGTGAGTGAAGAGAAAATGAAATTGAAGGTGATGGTTTCCATCTTTGGACGAAAGACCCCGGTTGAATTGGATTTCAGTCAGGTGGAAGAAGAAAAGTAATGTTCGCAAGGTCGTAAAGGAGAGTTATGAAAAAAGTAGCAGGATTCATTAAGCTCCAGATACCTGCTGGCCAAGCAAATCCGGCTCCGCCAGTCGGACCTGCACTCGGTCAGAAGGGTGTCAATATCATGGAGTTCTGTAAACAGTTTAATGCAAAGACGCAGTCTCAGCCGGGGATGGTGATCCCGGTGGTCATCACCGTCTTCTCGGATAAGTCCTTCACTTTTATTACGAAGACTCCTCCGGCGGCCACTCTGTTGGTGAAAGCTGCAAAACTGGAGAAGGGATCGGGAGAACCAAATCGCAATAAAGTAGGGAAGGTTACATCCCAACAGGTGCGAGAGATCGCACAATTGAAAATGCCGGACCTGAACGCCAATGACATTGAAGCTGCGATGACCATGGTTGCAGGAACAGCGCGAAGCATGGGCATCACCGTCGAAGGTTGAACAGAATAACGAACGTAACGTGGGAGTCCGGTCTGGACGTTGAACCACAGGAGAACGAAAATGCATTTCAGTAAGAGGTACAAAGCAAGCGCAGCAAAGATCGAGCGAGAGAAAGACTACTCTATTGACGAAGCGATCACGAAAGTAAAGGAAGGCGCGACATCGAAGTTTGTCGAGAGTGTGGATATAGCGGTGCGGCTCGGTGTCGATCCAAAGAAGGCTGATCAAGCAATTCGTGGGACGGTTGCTCTTCCTCATGGTGCAGGAAAGGAAGTGCGAGTTCTTGTTCTGGCGAAGCCGCCGAAAGATGAGGAGGCGAAAGCTGCTGGTGCGGATCATGCAGGACTGCAGGAGTATGTCCAAAAGATTCAAGGTGGTTGGGCCGATATCGATGTCATTATCGCCACTCCCGATGTTATGATGGAAGTCGGGAAACTCGGGAAGATCCTAGGCCCACGCGGTCTTATGCCGAACCCAAAAAGCGGAACGGTTACACCCGACGTTGCTAAGGCGGTGACTGAGGTGAAGGCGGGGAAAATTGAATTTCGCGTGGACAAAGCAGGAATACTCCATGCCTCCATTGGAAAGGCGAACTTCGAAGCAAAGCAGTTGTCCGATAATATTCACGCATTCTTAAATACCGTCACGAAACTCCGTCCGGCGACGGCGAAAGGTACCTATATAAAGAGCATTACGCTTTCCAGCACGATGGGGCCGGGAGTGAAGATTGACCGCAATCAAGTTGCGGCGCATTGAGAATTTTACGCACTCACTAATCATTATAAAAGTGTCTCTTGCCCGGCAACAACATTGACCGGGGCTTCTCTCGAGACGCACATCCTACGATACGTAGGGAGGAAGAATGAAACGTTCCGAAAAAGAGGAAATTATTTCGAGTGTCACCGACCAGGTCGGCCGGGCACAGGGGATGTTTTTCACAGACTTTACCGGATTGACAGTTGAAGAGGTGACGGAACTCCGTCGCGATTTCTACAAGTCCGGGATTGATTACACGGTTGTGAAGAATACCCTTATCCAGAAGGCGCTGGATGCTGCGGGAGGATATGACAAGGTGTTTGATGTTCTTGTTGGACCGACCGCTGTTGCTTTTGCCTACGAGGATCCGGTTGCCCCCGCGAAGATCATTCAGAAGTTTTCTCAAAAGTACAAGAAGCTCTCTCTGAAAGCGTGCCTCGTTGAAAGACAGTTCTACGAGGGATCAAAACTTGCCGAGATTGCAAAAATTCCTGGCCGCAAAGATCTCATGGCAGGAATTGTCGGCAGCATCCAGTCGCCACTCGCAGGTGTTCCATCTGTCTTGAATGCGGTGATGCGAGACCTGGTCAGCGTTATCGGAGAAATTGAAAAGAAAAAAGCTGCCTAGCAGCGCCACGGTTGTTATTAATTTCATCGTAAAGGAGAACCAAAATGTCCGCAGTAGCAGAAATTGTAGAGAAAATTGAAAAGCTTTCGCTTCTCGAGGCTGTCGAGCTGAAGAAAGCTTTGGAAGAAAAATTCGATGTTACGGCTGCAGCGCCAATGATGATGGCGGGAGCAATGCCGGCCGCAGGCGGAGCCGCTCAGGCTGCCGAGGAAAAAACCGAATTCACGGTTCTTCTGAAAGAAGCCGGTGCTCAGAAAATCAATGTCATTAAGGTTGTTCGCGCCGCTACTTCACTCGGTCTGAAGGAAGCAAAAGATCTCGTTGATGGTGCCCCAAAACCAGTGAAGGAAGGAATCTCCAAAGCCGACGCGGAAAAGCTCAAGAAGGAATTGGAAGAGGCAGGAGCAAAAGTCGAGTTGACGTAGGATCTTCGGGTATTCGATGTGTTGTTTCCTCCCTGAGAGGAGCAAAGTGTCTGGCGTTCCAGCCGGTAAGCGGGGTTCGACTATGAACTCGTTTTATCGGCTCACTATTTTGAATAGAAACTGTTGAGAGATCGCTCGCTGATGACATTGCGGCGTCTCTTTATTACAAGATGAAGGAGAGGTACTTTTGAAGAACCAATCCAATGGTAGGATTTCCTTTGGGAAGATTCCGTCGCTGATTGACGCGCCGGATTTGTTGAATGTACAGCTTGAGTCGTGGGAGTCGTTCCTCCAGCGGGACGGCTTCTCGGGCCGTCGGAAGAACAAGGGTCTCCAGGCTGTGTTCAAAATGAACTTTCCCATCACCGATGCGCGGGAGAACTTTCTGCTGGAGTTCGTTGAGTATTATGTTGAAAAACCCAAGTATACCGTTCTGGAGTGCGAAGAGCGTGGTCTGACATTCGCTGTCCCCATCAAAGCAAAGCTTCGCCTTTCTCAAAAGGCCGAGGACGGGAAATCGTATATCAACACGATTGAACAGGACGTGTATCTCGGAAACCTTCCTACCATGACGCACCGGGGAACCTTCATTATCAATGGGGCGGAGCGCGTTGTTGTCAGCCAGCTGCACCGATCTCCCGGAGTGTTCTTTAGCGAGTCTATTCATCCGAACGGGACGCCAATTTTCTCTGCCCGCATTATCCCCTTCCGCGGTTCGTGGGTGGAGTTTACGACCGATATCAACAACATCATGTACGCCTACATCGACAGGAAAAAGAAATTCCCTGTCACCACGCTGTTGCGCGCTCTTGGGTATTCATCCGACGATGAGATACTTCAGTTGTTCAATCTCGTCGAAGAAATAGAAGTTGGCAAGGTCAATCTTGCGGACTATATCGGCCGCGTAATCTGCAGCGACGTGATTGATAAGAAAACAGGGGAAATTCTCCTCAGCAAGGATGCCCCTGTTGCTGAGGAAAATATCAAGCAGCTGAAAAAATCCTCGGTAAAGAAGATCCGCCTGTTGAAACTCCAGGGAAACGAGACATCCGTTATTGCAAACACGATCATGAAGGACATTTCGCGCTCGGAAGAAGACGCACTTGGTGCAATTTACCGTCAACTCCGATCAGGCGATGCCCCGGACCTCGAAACTGCGAAAAACCTAATTGACCGTCTGTTCTTCAACGAAAAGCGGTACGACCTGGGTGATGTTGGCCGATACCGGCTCAACAGCAAATTGGGGCTTGGCATTTCTCCGACAACGACAACGCTGACGAAGGAAGATATCATTGCGATTATCAACTACCTCATTGACTTGCAGCAGGGGAAAAAATCAGTTGACGATATTGACCATCTCGGTAACCGACGAGTCCGCACTGTTGGCGAACAGATTGCGCAGCAATTCAATATCGGTCTCGCCCGCATGGCGAGGACTATCCGTGAGCGAATGAACATACGCGACAATGAAAACCTCGCGCCGCAGGATCTGGTGAATGCCAGAACGATCAGCAGCGTCATCAACGCATTCTTTGGAACGAATCCACTCTCCCAGTTCATGGATCAAACCAATCCCCTTGCTGAGTTGACCAACAAGCGCCGCATGTCTGCCCTTGGGCCAGGTGGGCTGACTCGAGAACGGGCCGGGTTTGAGGTTCGCGACGTCCATTATACTCACTATGGCCGCCTCTGTCCAATCGAAACTCCGGAAGGCCCGAACATCGGTCTTATTTCTTCCTTGTGCATCCATGCGCGGGTCAACGAGTTTGGATTTATTGAAACGCCTTACCGCGTGGTGAAGAATGGAAAAGTAACAGAAGAGATTGAATACCTTACTGCGGAGCAGGAAGATACGTTTACGATCGCCCAGGCAAACGCTGTTCTGGACGGAAAAGGGAATTTCGCCGGCGATAGAGTCAAGGCGCGGTATCAGGGCGACTTCCCTGTTGTGCAACCGGGGGATATCCAATATATGGACATTGCGCCGAACCAGATCGTCAGCGCGGCTGCGGGATTGATTCCGTTTCTCGAACATGATGATGCCAACCGGGCGCTGATGGGATCGAATATGCAGCGACAATCTGTTCCTCTCCTCCGCCCGCAGGCGCCGCTGGTAGGAACAGGACTCGAGGAAAAACTTGCGCGGGATTCCCGCAGCCTGATTGTAGCAGAACGAAACGGCGTCGTCGAATATGTCGATGCGAATCGAATTAGTGTTCTCTACGATATCGACGATTCGAGCGTTGAAGCACTCACTTCATTTGACGATAAGCGGCGAGTCGAGTATCGACTGACAAAGTTCTTCAGGACAAACCAGGACACGTGCATCAATCAGAAGGTTATCGTGAATCCCGGGGATAAGATCAAGAAAGGGGACGTTCTTGCGGATGGTGCGGCTACCGAACGTGGCGAACTCGCCCTTGGGCGAAATGTCCTCGTTGCGTTCATGCCCTGGTACGGCTATAACTTTGAAGATGCGATTATCGTCAGTGACAAGATTGCCGCTCAGGATATCTTTACCTCCATTCATATTGAAGAATTTGAGCTTCAAGTGCGCGATACCAAGCGCGGTGAAGAAGAGTTGACACGTGAAATTCCGAATGTGAGTGAGGAAGCGACGAAAGACCTCGACGAAAATGGTATTGTTCGCATTGGTGCGGAGGTATTCGAAGGGGACATCTTGATTGGAAAGATCACTCCGAAAGGTGAATCCGATCCGACACCGGAAGAGAAATTGTTGAAAGCAATTTTCGGTGAAAAGGCAGGCGATGTAAAAGACGCTTCCCTCAAGGCGCCTCCTGGCATGAAAGGCGTTGTTATCGCAACCAAGCTGTTCAGTCGGAAGAAGAAAGATGCAGAATCCAAGAAAGAAGACAAGCGGCGGAGTGATGCTCTTGACCGCCAGCGACGGAAGGTATTGGCGGATCTGAAGGAACAACTTGGCAAAAAACTTGGCCTTGTACTGAACGAGGAAAAGTCCAACGGAATCCGCGACACCGACGGAAACATGGTCTTACGCAGCGGAACGTCATTGCACGCGGACACGTTCAGCGCTCTGGAAGACATTGAGAAGCTTGACTACACGTCGGATTGGGTTGAGGATAAGAGAAAAAACACGATCGTCACGAAAATCTTTACGAGCTATTTCGATCGTCGTGAAGGCATCGAAGAAGAATTCCGTCACGAGAAAAACAAAATCCAGCTTGGCGATGAACTCCCGCCGGGTGTTGTACAACTTGCAAAGGTCTATGTCGCAAAGAAAAGGAAGCTCTCTGTTGGCGACAAAATGGCCGGACGTCACGGGAACAAGGGCGTGGTGTCGAGAATTGTTCCTTCGGAAGATATGCCTTTCCTGCCCGACGGGACACCGGTCGATATTGTTCTAAATCCTCTCGGCGTGCCGTCGCGCATGAATCTCGGGCAATTGTTCGAGACCGCTCTTGGGTGGGCTGCGAAGGATCTCGGTGTTACATTTGCCTCGCCGATTTTCGACGGCGCGACCTGGGACGATGTGGAGGAGCAACTAAAGAAAGCAGGCCTGAGCGAGAGTTCGAAATCTATCCTCTATGATGGGAAGACCGGAGAACGTTTTGATCAGGAAGTGACCGTGGGGTACCTCTACATGCTCAAGCTCTCCCACCTGGTCGATGACAAAATCCATGCTCGCTCGATTGGACCGTACTCGCTGATTACCCAGCAACCGCTGGGAGGAAAGGCGCAGTTCGGCGGTCAGCGCTTTGGAGAAATGGAAGTGTGGGCTCTGGAAGGGTATGGCGCCGCACACGTCCTGCAGGAAATGCTTACGGTCAA
>QKGJ01000371.1 GCA_003251275.1 Ignavibacteria bacterium | reverse complement strand
CCGGCGAACACCTCCAATCGGCGTCGCGCCGGTTTGACTATGCGTTACTCCTCCACCGAAGTGAAATGCGATTTGACGGTCAACCCACATTTCAAGTCATTCCTCTGCCGTGGCGTTGACTCATATCAACATAATCCAGCGGGTGCGATACCCACACAGAAGTATGGACGACTGGAACGAAAACACATAAGCGTTGAAGAAGCCGGCACCGAAGCGGAAAAGAAACTCGGATTGATTAAGTGACTGCATAAGGGATATCAGGAGGAAGACGCCCATTTGCCGAATCCACTTCACCACCAAAGATCTTTGCAGGTGCACTATGGAGGCTACCCCCTGTCATCAGATTGATTATCCTCATTATCGCCGGGTTAATCTTAGCACGTTTCGCACTCTGGAAAACACTTCCTGATTCCATTTATAGAACAACTGCTTAAACTCTTTTAGTAGACTGATGGCCAATTATGAAAACCGACGATAAAACCAAGCAGATAGAAGATCTGCTCTTACTGCAGCGGGTCGCACAAAGGATCAGTGCAAATCTGGAGTTGGACTCTCTCCTGGACGAGATCGTGAATGACGTGGCACAAACGTTTGGTTGTACACGCTCGGGGATTCTGCTGATAGACGACTTGACCAATGAGCTTGTCATTGCGGCCGTGCGAGGATGGACCGTGAATTATCACGTCAAGGGAGACAGGTTCAAGATTGGTGATTGGGGGATAACCGGACATGTTGCTTCAACGGGAAAAACATACTACGCTCCAGATGTAAGCGTTGATCCGTATTATCAGGTGAGCGAGGAGTTGACCCGCTCCGAACTTGATATCCCACTTAAATCCCGAGGCCAGCTGATCGGGGTGTTCAACGCACAGCATGATCACGTGAATGGTTTTTCACCTGATCATATCAAGCTCCTCGAAGCGCTTGCGTGCCATATTGGAACCGCGGTGCAAAACGCCCAGCTGTTCCAGAGGGAGCGAAAAGAAAAGGAACGGATGGCGAGGGAATTTGCCGAGGCACGACGCATCCAGCAGGTCTTATTTCCAAAAAGTCCTCCCGATATTCCCGGTTTCGCGATATCGGGTCTTTGCGAGCCATGTCAGGAAGTGGGGGGAGACTGGTATGATTACATTCCTCTGAATGATGGCCGTCTCGGGATCGTCCTGGCAGATGTTGCCGGGAAGGGGTTGGGAGCTGCTATGCTCATGTCATCCACGCGCACCGTCCTCCGGCTTGTAGCCGAGGCGGGACAATCGCCTGGAGAAGTCTTACGCCGGGTAAATAATATACTCCTCCAGGATTGCCCGACCGCAAAATTTGTTACGATGGTGTATGCAATACTAGACCCGAAGAATAGAAAGATGGTCATGGCAAATGCAGGACATCCTCATCCCCTTTGCATTGATTCGAGCGGTACACATTTCCTGGAAACGGAAATGGGACTACCTCTATGCATTCGGGAGGACCCCTTTTCTGAACGCACCATTGAAATGCCGGAGGGATGCCGAATTCTCTTCTACTCGGATGGTGTTACAGAAGCGATGAATTCGTCCGGTGAACTTTATGGTGAGCAACATCTTGTCGAGAGCATGCTGAAGCAACCATCCGTAGAAGATATTATCGGCGACGTACGCAGGTTTCAGACCGGTCGCGGGGGTTCAGACGACGTGACGGTCGTGTTGATAGAAGGAAAAGAAGTAAGAAGTTAACGGCAATTTTGATCCATTAGTCCACATTCATCCATCACAAATTTTCGAGGAGTTTCCATGCTGACACGATCCATTTTTCTCGTCGGTTTTCT
>QKGJ01000282.1 GCA_003251275.1 Ignavibacteria bacterium | reverse complement strand
GACAAGACGAAGACGGCGACGAACGAACCTGTTAGTTTAAAGATCACGGTGGGAGGGACCGGGAATATCAAATTGCTGGAATCGCCGCAAGTGGAGATTCCTCCGGATTTCGAGCGATACAGTCCGAAGGTCTCGGAAAACATCTCCCGCCAGATGATGAAGAAAATCAGCGGTTCGAAGACCTTTGAACATCTCCTGATCCCGCGCTATCCGGGACAGAAACATATCAAGCCGGTCCGGTTTGTGTACTTCGACCTTACAAAAAGAAAATACGTGACCCTCACTTCGGAAGAGTACATTCTCAATGTTGAACAGGGCGCGGTAACGACCGGTCCTGCAACATCGCTCATTCCCCGGTCCGATGTTGAATTGCTCACGCAGGATATTCGTTTTATCAAAGTTACCGATGGTGGCCTTGTGCGAAGGAATCAATTCGTGCACACAAGCGGTGGGTTCATTGCGCTTCTTCTCCTTCCGTTGCTTGCGTTTGGCGGTGTGATGATGTTTACGCGGCAGCGTAAAGCTGAGCTTGCGGACGAAGCAGGCTACCGCAATCGTCGCGCGATTAAAGTGGCAAACAAGGGACTCAAGCAGGCGGATGCGATTCTGAATCAGAAAGTGGTCATGTCAAGCGAGCAGAAAGTGAAGTTCTATACAGAAATTTCTGCGGCCCTCTGGAAGTACCTCGGTGATAAACTGAACATACCCCCGGCAGATCTTTCCATCGATGGTACTCTGGAAGAACTGGCAAAACGCTCCGACAATAGTGGTCTCTTCTCATCCCTGAAATCGTTGCTGGAGTCGAGTGAGATGGCCAGGTTTGCACCCACCGGCATTGAGCAACCAGCAATGCGTCGCACCTACGATGAGGCAAAGCGCATCATTGTCGAACTGGAACGGACTCTGCGCGCCCGATGAAAATTTCCACGGTGTTTTTTCTCCTGATAGTGCCGATACTCCATACTCATGCGCAGTCCGCCGATGAAATGTTTGACAAGGCGAACAAGCGATATCAGGAAGGACAATATGCTGAGGCGGTCGCGGGCTACGAGTCCATTCTGAAGAACGGCCTGGTCAGTGCAGCCTTATACTTTAATCTCGGAAACGCATACTACAAGCTGGGGCGTATTCCGGATGCAATCATCAGCTATGAGCGAGCAAGGAAAATCGACCCATCGGACGAAGACCTTGCCCACAACCTCAAGCTGGCGAACCTTTCCATTGTCGACCGGATCGATGCGACGCCGCAATTGTTCATTTGGGATTGGTGGGATAGCATCAAGAACAGCTTTTCATTGCCGTGGATTACGTGGACGACGTACCTTGCCTATCTCCTTGCATTTGTTTTCTTGAGTCTTTTTTTCGGCGGTCGAAGCTACCGACAACGACGATTGGGACTTATCGGCACATTCTGCAGCGCAGGGGGATTTCTTATTCTTCTGTTGCTCTTCTTTGTCAAGCTCTCCGACGCGACTACTTCCGATGAAGCGATCATAACGTCAGCGGTTGTCTCGATAAAAAACTCACCTGATCAAAACAGTACGGATGCATTCGTGCTGCACAGCGGGGTGAAAGTGAAAATAACAGAACAAGTAGGGGAATGGGTGCAAATCCGTCTGGCCGACGGCAAAGTCGGTTGGATGCCAGGCAAAAACGCGGAACTCATCTGAAGCGACCCTCACTCGTCCTCAATGCGCGCATTCCTCCATCGCCTCACTGAGTTAATCACAAACACCTTGTCCGCATTTCGGACATCGTCCTTTGTTAGAACGCGTTCCCGGAGTAATTGATTGCACACAAGGTGAGCACGAAAGACTCCTCCGAGCAAACC
>QKGJ01000317.1 GCA_003251275.1 Ignavibacteria bacterium | reverse complement strand
GGTTTCCTGAGAGCACAATCGATTTCGTTGTGAAGTCAGAGTACGCCGATCTTGTCCGCCATAATCCACACCTGAACCACATCGTGGAATTTCCCCCCGGTGCGGGACAAGGTGAGTTGCTCGGGCTTCGCCGCACCATTCTTGCCTCCCGCTACGATCTCATCATAGATATCCACGACAGTCTCCGGAGCAGGTTCCTTTGCCTCGGGAATAACAACGTTGTTCGAATCAATAAGCGCAAATTAGCCCGATTCCTTCTTGTTCATACAAAGCGAAACTTTTACAGTTCGGTCGACGGGTCAACATCCATCGCGTTGCGATACCTCGAGACAGTCGCCTCCTATGGAGTTCAAGATGACGGACAGGGTCTGGAAGTACATATCCCGGACGATGTGCGACAGAGAGTCGAGAGTTTGTTACAGAAACCGAAAGCTCCCTCGTTTATTGGCATCTGTCCCTCCGCCCGCCATGCGACGAAAATCTGGCTTCAAGAGGGGTTTGCCGAAACCGCGGTAGAACTGGCCCGCAAGACCTCCAGTAATATCATTCTTTTTGGATCGGGCGACGAAATCGATCGATGCTTGGCTATTGAAAAGCTTATTCGCAAGCGGGATAATTCCGTGTCTGTCTATAATATGGCCGGGAAAATCTCACTCCTTGAGTCTGCGGCGGCGATGGATTACTGTCGGGTGGTTGTCTCCAACGACTCCGGCCTGATGCATTTGGCTGCAGCGCGAAAACGCCCGGTGGTAGCGATCTTCGGGTCAACGGTGCGCGAGCTTGGTTTTTTTCCCTTCGGAACACGGAGCGCGGTTGTCGAAAATACGGATCTCGGCTGCAGGCCCTGTTCACACATTGGTCGCGCCGCGTGTCCGAAAGGTCACTTTCGCTGTATGAACGATATCCAGTCAACACAGGTCATTGAAGCAGCATCACAGTTACTTGAAGTTGAACAAGCGCACTAGCGAACGATGAAACAGATTCTACGATCAGCCCTCACTATCTTGTTCCTTGTTGCCTCTGCAAAGGAAGTCCACACCCAGGCAGGACGGCCGCCGACTCTCGGGCTCTACGCGCAAAGCGGATACTTCGTTCCGGCCAACGACATTCTTCGAACGAACTACAGTCAGGGTTTTCTGCTTGGGAGTGCACGTATCCCGCTTACATTGAACATCGGCATTGAGTACCCTTATTCCCCGACTATTGACATTACAGGCGAATTCAACATAAAGGGGAGCCGTCTGACAGCGGACAAGAATACCTCCCTCACAACAACATCGATTCTTATAGGAATGCGATACCTCATCCCGAAGAAGACGTTGAACGTTTCACCTTTGCAGCCTTTTGTGGGTGGCGGGGTCGCGATCGTTATCGGTAGAGTGGCAGCAACATTCACCGAACGAGATGTGAACGGCAATGTGATTACTCAATTGTTTGAGGATTCGAACACCTCGCTTGGCTACGGAATCCATCTCCATACCGGAGTTGAATACGCGTTGCAACGCACTCTCCTTCTTGGCGGCGTTTTGTTGTACGATGTAAACACGTTAGGAAGTGTGGAGGAAGGGGGTTTAGGAAACCTCGGGGGACTTCTTACGGCAATAAGGGTGACGGTGCTTCTATGAAAACGATCTTCAGCTTGATTTGCCTTGTTGCGTTGACTGGCAGCGGATGCACCACCAACCAGCAACAAATAATTGCCGGACCGACACAGCCCGGCAATAATCAGATGTTCCCTCCCCCATCGTTCTGGCTCACGGAGCCCGCACCGAGCCCGTTTGTCAACTCCACAAGCTTCATCGTTGCTCTCCCGGAGGAGGAAACTCTGCTGGT
>QKGJ01000064.1 GCA_003251275.1 Ignavibacteria bacterium | reverse complement strand
CCTTTCCATGTGCTGGCAAGAGATCCACTCTCAGGAGCACCACCAGACCATCGCTCCCCCCTTGAAAATTAACAAGTCCACACTCCTCGGCATCTGGTGGTCGCCGGAGATGCAGCAGAGCGCTGCGTTCCAGATCGAAGATTCAACAATCTACTACCCGGATGAGTTTGCGCAGTACAGGTATGTTTTTCGCAATGACAGTCTGTTTGTGTTTCGGGATGAGAGCGTGACTATCTCAGTCATCGCCAGGGTCAATGCAGACACACTTGTTCTCTCCACGTTTGGGCATAAGGGGATCTTTACACGGACTGAGATTCAGCCGGCTGCGGATTCGGTTACCCTCCGTACGGTGACTGACGGGGTCGCGCATCGCCACATCGTGAGAAAATCCGGACCATGGAACATCCATTCGCTCTCGATAGATCTCACTCGACCGGAGCTAGACATCGTCGCCGGCCTAGCGCTCGACAGTCTGCTTGGACGCGAAACAGCCAGCTCTATTGCAGCACGGAATTCAAATGCAGATCAGTCGGTCATTGCCGCCATCAACGCAGACTTCTTTAATATGAAGACCGGCGAGGCAGATATGAATCAGGTGGTGGAGGGGGAGATCGTGAAGGGTGTACAGCGACCCCTTCGCGGGCAGTTCGGTCTAGATATAAACAGAATGCCGCACGTCGAGCCCTTCATCTTTGTTGGTGCGGCGATTGCCCATCGCTCGTCAATACCCATTGACGGGGTGAACATCCTCCCCGACTCAGGTGTTTTTCTGCTCAACCACTTTGCCAACCAGCCGGCGAAGAGGAAACAGGTTAGTCTCCGATTCATCCGAATATCCGACGACACAACGATTACGATTGTGAGCGGACAGGGAGTGGCAGATTCGTCAAAACGAATCAATGATTCCACGTATGTTCTCGTGGGAACAGAGGAGGCCTTTCTCTCCGGACTTGCTCCGCAAGATACGGTACGACTTGTCCTCGGTTTTCTCCCGAGGACACAGCGCATCAAGACGCTCGTCGGTGGACTCCCGGCCATCGTCCGTGATGGACAGATTATCGCGCGGGACAGTATGCCTGGCATGGGTCGACGCTTCACAGCATCACGTCACCCGAGAACCGGCGTTGGCTTCTCGAAGGATGGCAAGACGCTATTCTTTGTCACCGTTGACGGCAGGCAGGAATCAAGTGTAGGTATGACGCTCGTTGAATTCGCAGAGTTGCTGACGGAACTGGGATGCAATACAGCTCTCAACCTGGACGGCGGTGGCTCGACGACGATGGTGATAAACGGGGAAGTCGTAAACTCGCCGTCCGATCCGACAGGAGAACGGCTTGTGGCGAATGTGCTGATGGTGGTAAGAAGGCCCCCACCAAGGTAATTACGATCAGCCCCTCAAAAATTACAGGATGCCAAGCAACAAATCACCAACAAGTTCCAAGAACAAACGTCCAAATTGTAATTCCAGGGTTTGGTACTTAGAGCCTTTTGTTTAGGATTTGTTTGCGATCTTGATGTTTAAGCATTTGGCTTGCTCAATTCCTGGTACTCCCAAGTTCTGCCGATTTCACACCAAGATCATGTAAGTCGGGCATCCTGCCCGACAACAAAGCCGCTCTACGGTCGGACGAGGACGTCCAACTTACGCTCAGGTTCGCCATTCGAGTTCTCTCATGATCCGCAGCTACAGTATCACTTCATTCCATGGTTCATTCTCATTCTTGAAACTCACTCCTCAATCCCGTATATTTTCCCACGATTTTCAAAGACTTTGCAAGTCCGTCCCGAGAGAAATCGGACGGACTTTTGTGTTATATAGCGACTTCATGAAGTATATTCGTAATTTCTGCATTATTGCCCACATTGACCACGGAAAGTCCACGATTGCGGACTGCCTCCTTCAGCAAACCGGCGCTATTACCGCGCGCGAAATGAAATACAAGCAGGTCCTGGATGATATGGACCTGGAGCAGGAGAGGGGGATTACCATCAAACTCCATGCAGTGCAGATGCACTACAAGGCTAAGGATGGGAATGAGTATACGTTGAATCTTATCGACACTCCGGGACATGTGGATTTCTCGTATGAGGTTTCCCGTTCATTGGCGGCCTGTGAAGGCGCCATTCTTGTTGTCGATGCCTCCCAGGGTGTTGAAGCGCAAACTATCAGCAACCTCTACTTTGCAATCGACGCCGGGTTGGAAATCATTCCCGTCATCAACAAGATCGATCTTCCCAGTGCAATGATCGACACTGTGAAGCATCAAATCAAAGACCTGATCGGGTGCACGGACGAAGAGATGATTCTTGCGAGTGCGAAAGCGAATCTCGGTATCGATGAGATTCTGGAGGCGGTCGTGAAGCGGGTTTCTCCTCCGAAGGGAGACCCGGAGGCGCCTCTGCAAGCCGTGATTTTCGATTCGGTTTTCGATATCTATCGCGGCTCTATTGTCTACATGCGCGTCTTCAACGGTACGTTGAAAGAGGGAGAGAAGGTGCGCTTTCTTCACAATGGAAAAGATTTCGAAGCGGAAGAAGTCGGTATACTTGAACTAAAACGTAAGCGAACCGATCAACTCTCCGCCGGGGATGTTGGCTATCTAATCGCAGGTGTGAAGGATGTGCACGACACGAAAGTTGGTGATACTGTTACGACCGTGAAGAATCCCGCTCCGAAACCATGGCCGGGATACAAAGAAGTGAAGCCAATGGTATTCAGCGGCGTCTTCCCGACGAATGCCGATGATTTCGAAGATCTCCGCACGGCGATCGATAAGCTCCGCCTGAACGATTCTTCACTCGTGTATGAGCCGGAAACATCCACGGCTCTGGGCTTCGGCTTTCGGTGCGGTTATCTCGGTCTGCTTCATATGGAAATCGTTCAGGAGAGGTTGGAGCGTGAGTACAATCAGAGCATCATTAACACCGTGCCGAACGTTGAGTACCGTGTAACGAAGGTGAACGGAGAAGTGGTTCTTGTCGACAATCCTTCCTTCATGCCAACGCTGGGTGAGATCGAGAAAGTGGAGGAGCCGTTCATCAAGGCACAGATCATCGTCCCGACGGAATATGTCGGCAACATCATGAAGCTTTGCATGGATCGTCGGGGTATCTACAAAAACACAACGTATCTCGATCCGACCCGGGCCGATCTTCATTATGAGATGCCACTTTCCGAAATCATATTCGATTTCTACGACAAGCTGAAATCAACGAGCAGGGGGTATGCTTCGTTCGATTATGAGATTCTGGATTTCCGTGAATCGGATCTTGTCAAACTTGACATTCTTCTTAATGCCGAACCGGTGGATGCGTTCTCGACGATCGTGCACAGGGACAAGGCACACGAGTGGGGAAAACGGCTCTGTTCGAAACTGCGGAAGTTGATTCCGCGGCAGATGTTCGAAGTTGCAATTCAGGCGGCGATTGGCTCCAAAGTTGTGTCACGCGAAACTATTTCCGCAATGCGCAAGAATGTGCTGGCCAAATGTTACGGCGGCGATATCTCCCGCAAGAGAAAGCTGCTGGAGAAACAGAAAGAAGGAAAGAAACGTATGAAGCAAGTAGGGAGCGTGGAGATACCGCAGGAGGCTTTCCTGGCGGTTCTGTCGATGGACGATGAATAACAACATTCATGAAAGGGTGTAGTCCTATGGAGAAATCAGCAAAGAGCAACAAGGAAGACGAGCACAAGAAGCAGCCGTTGAAAGACTTCTTCAAGGATGTGGTTTTTGTCTTCGGAGCATTTTTTGTCCTGAATAGTTTTGTTCTCGCGTCATTTGAAGTCCCGACCGGTTCCATGGAGCGGGAGATCATGGCGGGCGATTTTCTTTTCGTGAACAAATTCATCTACGGTGGAACCACGCCACGGAGCATTCCCCTGACGAACATCAGACTGCCATGGTTCCGCCTTCCGGCTCTTCGCGATGTGCGTCGCGGTGACGTGATTGTATTTGAATTCCCCGGACAACGTGAAGAGATTCGTTCGAAAGAGTTTCTCTATTACCTGAAGCGCGCCATGGCTTTGAGCGGCGATACGATTCAGGTAAAAAACAGAGTTGTGTATGTGAACGGTGAACAGGCTCCGCTCCCTCGAAACATCACCTTCGACGGGACGAACATTATGCCGGACGGCATTCCGGATCCGTACGGACGTATCTTCCCGCCAGGAGCGCCATATAACGAGGACAATTGGGGACCAGAAGTGGTTCCTTCTCAAGGAGATGTGATCCCTTTGTCGCGTGAGAATTTTGAACGTTGGCGCGTTTTCATTGGACGCGAAGGTCATAATGCATCGTTGCTTCCAGATGGAACGGTTGCGATTGACGGATCACCGGCAAGCGCATACACCGTTCAAAGCGATTACATCTTCGGCATGGGTGATCACCGGGATAACAGTCTGGACAGCAGGTTCTGGGGTTTCATTCCAAGGGAGAACCTTGTCGGCACGCCCATGATTGTTTATTGGTCGTGGGATCCGAACATTCACCTCACGAATTTCTTTGCAAAGCTTGCGACAATCAAGTTTGGAAGAAT
Organism: Ignavibacteria bacterium; assembly: GCA_003251275.1. Classification (GTDB taxonomy): domain Bacteria; phylum Bacteroidota; class Ignavibacteria; order UBA10030; family UBA6906; genus SZUA-287. Next base: position 2,571 of record QKGJ01000064.1, on the reverse strand, counting down.
CGGCACCATCATTCGCTAAGGGGGAGAGTTAGTGGTAGAAGAATCTTCGGTTCCTATTGCGGAGAAGGAGACGTTGCCGGCATCGGCGTTTCCAGGAGAATCGAAACGTTCCGTCCGCATCAAGGAAAGCCTGCAGGTGCTGGGGTTGACGCTTCTCGCAGCCCTGGTACTCCGCACGTTTGTTATCGAGGCTTTCAGAATACCGACCTCCTCCATGAGCAAAACGTTGCTGGTGGGAGATTTCCTCCTCGTCAATAAGGTAATCTATGGAGCAACCTCGCCGCGCACCATACCGTTTACCGATATTCCTCTTCCGCACTTTTCGTTGCCCGGGGTGCGCCGACCGACCATCGGTGATGTTATTGTTTTTGTTTTTCCCGGCTACCCTGACCAGCAGGAGGCAGTTGAAAACGCCAGCTACGTGAAGAGGTGTATTGGAACGCCGGGCGATACAATTCTGATTCAAGACAAGATGGTCTTCGTGAACGGTCGTGAACTCCTCTTTCCCCGTCATGCTGTGGTCAATCCTGTCTCTGTCACTCCGCGGGGTGTCGCGGACAATAGTATCTTTCCCCGCGGCTCCTCATTCAATCGCGATAATTACGGTCCCCTTATCGTGCCGAAAAAGGGTGACATCATCGTGCTCACAGCAGAAACCCTAGGGCAATGGAAGGTCTTTATCGAACGGGAAGGACATGAGGTCGAGGAAACTCGTCAGGGAGGTGTGATGGTGGATGGAGAATTGGTTGATCGCTATACTGTGGAGAAGAACTATTACTTTGTCATGGGAGATAACCGGGACGATAGTCTCGATAGTAGATTCTGGGGGTATGTTGCTGACGATCTTATCGTCGGAAAGGTGATGATGGCGTACTGGTCATGGGATGACTCCAATAGTGACGGTGGAATCCTGACCCAGATTCGCTGGGATCGGATTGGCATGATGGTGCATTGAAATGGCATCTCTCTACCTCCATATTCCATTTTGTGAACGCAAATGTGTTTACTGCGACTTTTACTCTATAGAGAATATGTCCTCCATGCAGTCGTTCATTTCGGCCCTACACCAAGAGATTGATCTTTACAAGAATCACTCTTCCGAGACGTTTACCACGATCTTTTTGGGTGGGGGAACTCCATCCCTGCTTCCGGCGTATGAAATCAAGCGGATACTGGATCATCTCGAAGATACATTCCGAATCTCCCGGAACGCCGAGGTTACCATAGAAACAAATCCCGGTACCGTGGATGCAGCAAAGCTTCAGGGATATCGGGATGCAGGAGTTAATAGGTTGAGCATCGGGGTGCAATCGTTTCATCAGGATGAGCTGGAGTTTCTTGGGAGGATTCACACCGCTGATCAGGCGCGGCAATGTGTGCGAGATGCCCGTGCAGCAGGATTCGACAATGTGAGCATCGATCTTATTTTTTCGCTGCCCGGTCAGAGCCAAGCCCGGTGGTCGGAAACTCTTGAATCGGCCATCGCATTGGAACCACAGCATATCTCGGCGTACTCCTTAATAGTTGAGGACAATACTCCTCTTGCCCGGATGGTCCGAGCGAATCTCGTGTCGCCGAATCCACTGGAGGCAGAAGCGGATTTGTACGCATACACGATGGAACGAATGCGACGGGCCGGATTTGAACAGTACGAAGTCTCGAACTACGCGCTGCCCGGCTTTAGATCACAGCACAACTATAATTACTGGTGCCATGCAAATTATCTCGGGTTCGGTCCGTCCGCGCATTCATTTTGGAAAGAAGGAAACGAACCTGGACGTCGATGGTGGAACGTAGCGAACCTGACAAATTACATCGCACGATTGGAAAAACAGACTGTCCCGGTTGCTTCATCTGAGTTGCTCGAACAAAAACAGATGATGGCGGAGAAGATTTTTCTTGGATTGCGAAGCGATGGAGTGGAACTGGAGCGTCTTGAACGAGATTTTTCGACGCAATTTCCTCGTCGGCAGCGTGAGCTTATTACATACCTCGTGGAGCAGAAGAACGCTATTCTTGAAAGCAATGGACGGTTGCGCCTTACTCCCAAGGGATATTTGGTGTGCGATGAAATCTGCGCTCGATTGCTTCCCGCGTAGTTCTGACTTTTTCTTGAAACTCGTTCTCAATTGACCTATATTCAAGCGGTTTTTATCGTTCCAGACGCTACTTTCGGAACACCTATCACTAGTCTACGAATTGCAATTGGGATCATTCAATGACTGAAACGGCAAGTCCTCAGGACGACAACGTCGCGACACACACGCGATATAACCGTATCGTGGCTGCCTTCGTCCTCGCAACCTCTGCGACGGTGTATTTCCTCACTATGGCACCGACAGTGGTGTTCTGGGATGTTGGAGAGTTCATTGCCGCGGCACATTTGCTCCAGGTACCTCATCCCCCCGGCTCACCTTTGTTCCTCCTTGCAACAAAGCGGGCGATGATGGTTCCGTTCATCTCCGATCGAGCGATGCGTGCACACGCATTTTCCGCGTTGTGCAGCGCGGTTGCGATCATGTTTGTGTACCTGGTGATTGCAAAAGTTGTGATTCACTTCCATGGCATTCC
>QKGJ01000185.1 GCA_003251275.1 Ignavibacteria bacterium | reverse complement strand
GAAGATCAAAGCACTTACCGACCGCTCTCCCTGGGACTTTGTCCGCTTGCGCAGATTGGAGAGAGCAAGTCAGCTCCTACGCAAGGGTGCGGGTACCATCGCGGAAGTCGCCTCCCAGGTTGGCTACGATGATCCCTCCCATTTTGCAGACCTTTTCCGCAGACAATTTGGGGTCACCCCGTCTATGTATGTGCATCTTCAGTTCAAGCGAAAAAGCTAACTCACTCTTTCCTGCAACTAACCCGGCCCTCCTTTTCTCAAATCTATCCCGGTTCTGCTTCCTTCCTAAAGAACCTCACAATGTTACAAACACCGTGGTTTTTGTTATGATCGTCCTAGCCATTACTGCTGCGGGATACATATAGTCCATCATCCTGCGGTCACGACTCATATGATGACCTAGAGTCATTTGTTCAACAAAGGAGATGGTGCCATGTTCAGATTGCCTACGTTTATACTTACCTTCCTCGGCTTCTTGCTCTCGAGCCTTTCGACGAACGGATATGCTCAAATGTTTGCTCCAAGAGTCGATTATACGGTTGGGCCCTATCCTTTCGAAATGGCGGCTGGAGATTTTGACAACGATAACTATATTGACCTGGCCACTACTAGCGATACCAACGATTGGGTCACGATACTTATGAATAATGGTGATGGGACATTTGCCTCACCGGTCAGCTATGTTGTGGGGGATGACCCCACTCTCACCATTGCAGACTTTGACAATGACGGTGACATTGATATTGCGGCCCCTTCTTACTCCGGCCAAAACATTTACATCCTTTTGAACAACGGCAATGGCACTTTCTTTCTGTTCAACACTTTTCCATCCGGAGGTGTGTCAAACCAGCCTTGCTCACCAGACCTGAACGGTGACGGCTTTCCTGATCTCGTTGTGCCAAACTACATTGCCAACCGAATTGCCATATTTTTCAACAACGGAGGCTCAACGTTTACTGGGTTTTCAAATCCTGTATTTTACACCACAGGAGCTGAACCATATACAGTAAGGTCTGCTGACATGGATAATGACAATGACTCTGATCTGGTTGTGGCAAATGCGAGTTCACAGTCGGTATCAGTATTCTTTAATGACAGTGCCGGTACACACTTCACACGGATCGACTACACCTCAGGCCTAGGTGTGTTTCCTCATACCCCATCAATAGCAGACTACAACCGGGATGGATGCCTGGATTTGGCTGTTGCGAACAGATCACCATCAACCCCTTTTGTAACCGTCCTCTTCGGAAATTGCAGCGGAGGGTTTGACTCAACGCGCACGGTGGCGGGATGCCGACCTCACAGTGTTGCATCTGCCGACTTCGATCGGGACGGGGACATCGATGTGGCGTTCCCCAACGTTGATTGCAGCAGCATCGGTGTCTCATTGAACGACGGTAGTGGCGGTTTTGCTGCCGCATCAACATTGCCGGCTGGTGTTGGACCCGGGAACGTTGTTGCAGCCGATCTGGACAATGATGGAGATATCGACTTGGCTGCAAACGCTTGGGGAACATTTTCGACACCGGACAACAGAATTTCCGTCTTCATGAATCTCACGATTGTCAATTCGGTAATGTATGAACCAGGTTCACCGGAAGTATTTTCACTCGAGCAGAACTACCCGAATCCATTCAACCCGCTGACGAATCTTGAATTTCGAATTCCGAATGCCACACGTGTGTCTCTGCGAGTATACGATGTGCTCGGCCGCGAGGTGGCAACGTTGGTGGATGAAGAGATGAACCCCGGAGGCTACAATGTTACGTTTAATGCAACCGAGCCAGCAAGTGGGGTATACCTATATCGTCTCACAGCCGGCAACTTCACTGAGACAAAACGAATGCTTCTGCTAAAGTAGTCTTTTCAGTCGGGGGAGCCTTCCTCACAGAGGAAGGCTTCCTCCCCTTTGCTTTTCACTCGCCAAATCTCTAAGATGCAGCCGTAACCCCGCTACAACTCCTCTTATCGCTTTAGACTGTAGCCCTTCACATGTAGATGAGGGCTTGATGGTCGCTCTTCAACATAAGGTCATTGCCTTGACCTTCCAGGCACCATTGCACCTACTCGTTATTTCTTGCCTCCTTCACGTCGGGTCATTATCCGCCCAGCAGGTAACAGGCAATCTGCAGGGGACAGTAGTGGATTCCTTGGGCCAACCTGTTTCGGGTGCGGATGTAGAAGTGATGGGCACAAACATCCAAGGGGTTCGCAGAGCAGTAAGCGATACCTTTGGCAACTTTGCTATGCTTGGTCTCCCACCCGGAGAAGTCTCAGCTGCAATACGTCACGTTGCCTACCAAGCAGTGACAATCGAGGACGTATTCATTCAACTCGGGAGGACAACACACCTTGGAGAGATACGACTTGCCTCGCGCATACATGAAGTTCCTGAGGTCTTAGTTGTGGGTGATAAACCGCGCGTGGACCCTACCACGGCCTCAAACGGCGTAAACCTGCGCTCGTCAGAGTTTGAGAGTCTTCCTATTGAACGAAACTATCGGAGCATTGCAGCATTGATTCCGCAAGCAAACCTCAGCTATTTTGGCGAGGGACTCAATGTTGCCGGGGCTACAGGAAGGGAAAATAAGTTTTACATGGACGGGGTTGACATCACGGATTCTCATTTTGGTGAAACGCAGACAGACCTCCCGTACAATTTCGTCAAAGAAATTCAAGTCATCACCGGCGGATATGAAGCCGAGTATCGAAGTTCTCTCGGCGGAGTTGTGAACGTGGTTACCCATTCCGGGACGAATGAAGTCCACGGATCACTTGTGGCTTTCTATACAAGCGACTGGCTCTCTGCGCGAACGAGTAAGGGATTGATCGACCCGAGCGGAGGCGCGTTTTCCAACTATGATTTTGGTGGCGGCATCGGTTTTCCTCTCATCCGCGATCAGCTTTGGATGTATTTTTCATACAACCCGACCTATGATGTGAAAGATGTGCAAATGCCTGGTCTGGGGACGTACGTTGACAGAACGATCTCCCACCCCTTTGCTGGGAAGCTTTCGTGGAAAGCAACCGAGAGACTGAACCTGGTTTTATCTGTTACGGGCTCTCCGAGTAACCGCACCGCAATCGAAGGAGATGAGGCGGTTGGCATACCCGTTACGCTCGAGAACCCGGATCCTTATCTGAGGCGAAACCGGATAACCGGCACTAATCCCTCCTTGAATGGATCCTATGTCGCACGAGATAATATACTGCTTGAAGCTTCGATTTCTAAAATCACCCGCAACGAGTACCACGAGCCCTTTACAAACAGGGGGAAAAACGAAATTCTCTTTTCGAACACACAAACAGGCGTTTGGTCAGGTGGGTCAACCGGATCATGGTCTTTCTTGAATGACGGTATAGACGCAAAACTCACGGGGACTTTTCTTTCCGGTTCTCACAAGATCAAAGCCGGCATCGGCTACAGAGATAATGGCCCCAGGACGGACGTTGATGTAAGGTATTATCAATATCCTTCTCCGTACAACGATACTCTTTATTTTCAACTCATCAACAGAGTCATCGGTACCACGCACAACCGCATCCCGTCGGCGTTCGTTCAAGACTCATGGCAGATTACGTCTTCCATCACGCTCAAGGCCGGTCTGCGGTGGGACGGTCAGTTTCTGATAGCGACAAACGGAAAAGTGGCCCAAAAGATCACCGATCAATTCCAGCCGCGAGTCGGATTTGTTTTCCTTCCGGGGGATGGTGAGACGCAGAAAATCTCCGGTTCCTTTGGGCGATTTTTTCAAGAGATCAATACGATTGTCTCCGCGGGTTACCACTCGGATGAAGGTTATCACTACGAGGTCAACTACTACGGCGATCCGAGAAGCGGAACTGCTCTCGCAGAAACTGTGGTCGTTCAACCATTCAGCATCGAGCCGGAGATAGCTGGATTGAAGGGGCAATACTACGATGAATTTACTCTCGGCTACGAGCGGGTGATCGGCGCGAAGATGAAAGTCGCAGCGACTGGAGTCTACCGTAGCTTGCGCGAAGCTATCGATGATGCTTGGATTGCCTCGGAAGGTCGATTCCTTATTGGGAATCCGGGACGAGGAAAACTCTCTCGTGTCCCACGGCCCCGGCGCGACTATATGGCACTGGTGCTTTCCATCGAGCAACGGAACGACCCGGAGTTCAATTTTTACCTTTCCTATGTGCTGTCAAGGAATTATGGCAATTACCCCGGCCTCTTTGATGTCTCCTTCCCTAACTTCGGACCAAATACCACAACTGCTCTTGACGACGCCGATCCGTTAAACCTCGGTACAGGTCTGCTTCCCAACGACAGGACACACGTCCTTAAACTCTGGACTTCCTATCGGCTTGGTCTTGGGATAACCGTAGGTTCCTCATTCACATGGCAAAGCGGGACCCCGATCAGCGAATGGGCGGGTTTTGGGGTATTCGTCACTCCGCGCGGCACCTCAGGTCGGACTCCCGCCATATGGGATCTCAACGCAAGAGTTCTCTGGGATTTGCCTTTCGATAGTTCAATTCGACCACGCGTCATTCTTGATGTTTTCCATATTGCAAGTCAGCGAAAACCGGTCAATGTGGTGCAGCAGCGTTACTTTTCCGTAGACCAGAATGGAAACGGTGTAGGTCTCAATCCGGACTACGGCAAGGCTTATAGATACCAACCCCCGATGTCGGTACGGCTGGGACTTGAGATGAGTTTCTGAGCATGATACACATCCCTTGTAATAGCCACAGCCCCCTCAGCCTGGCTCGAACCATTCTTCTTCTGTTCGTTTTCCCAATCCTGGGATCCTCTCAAACCAAGTGGTTCAAGTACGAAGGTAATCCGGTGTTCGATACCGGGCCGGCAGGTACGTGGGATGCCACATGGATTCATATCGACAGAGTCATTCGCGAGGGTTCAGTGTACCGGATGTGGTACACCGCAGGAGACACGGCTCGGATAGGCCATGCGACCTCGCGAGATGGTGTCACGTGGACAAGAGACAGGTCAAATCCCGTGCTTGACATTACTCGCGGTTCCTGGGAGAGCAATGTGCACCGGGGTTATGTTATTTTCGCCGGCTCAAAATACCACATGTGGTACACAGGCGATGACTGGTCGACTTTTCATATCGATTACGCAAGTTCCGTTGACGGAATCGTGTGGAAAAAGCTCGGCAGGCCGGTTCTCAGCCCTGGTCCACCAACTTCGTGGGACAAAGACAGGGTGGGGTTAGTGTCCGTTGTAGGACCTGATACACTCGGCGGATTCAAGATGTGGTACGAAGTTGCATCCACTCAATACTTCGGTTACGCCACTGCAACAGATGAAACAACCTGGACGAAGAATTCTAATCCTGTCTTTTGGGACAACGACATTGTCTACTATCCAAGAGTCATCTTCGACGGAAGACTCTACGAGATGTGGTACAGCGTGAGTCCACCACCCAAGAACGCTCTCGGATATGCAACATCCCTTGACGGAATCAACTGGACAAAGAGTCTTGAGAGTCCGGTGCTTCATCCCGGCCCTGATGGGACCTGGGACGACGCAGCGATAGGGCCGACAGGAGACGTCATCTTCGACGGCACGTTGTACAATATGTGGTACACCGGGAACGATGGTTCAGATTATCGTGGCGGCTATGCTGTCTCTCCAAGAAACATGCAGATAAACATCTCGCCTTCGTATGCCTTTCTCAGTCCGCAGAGCGGTGTTGTCCGAATAGAAGTGAAAGTAGAGAACCCGACAGCATTGTCGTTCTCTGCAAAGATCAAAGCGCCGAAAACCTCTGCTGGTTATCCGGAAGATAGAGCTGGCTTACTGGGGCTGGAACAGGTTGATCTGCTGGAACTGTACGACGATGGATTGCACGGGGACAGTCTGGCCGGAGATAGGATTTTCGCCAACAGTTGGATCCCAACGGGAGAAAAACTCTATTTCGTTGACTTGAAACTGAGAGTACAGCGGGAAAAAGCTCTGAGTTTTGAAATGAACAAAGCCACAGTCTTCACGACAATCGGACCTCTTTTGTGTGAAGGTGTGGAGTTCCTTCCAAACCGCAGTCCGCATCCCGGCGATACTGTTTTGGCGAAACTTTTTCTCCGCAATCATGGCTCATCAGCGATTGCCCACTCTGTGACCGCATCTCTCTCGTCCGAGGATCCCGCCATCAGAGAAATCACTCAATCGTCTCAGAGATATGGAGACGTTATCCCTGGAAACACATCAACAACCGCAGGCTATTATCGCATTGCGGTTAGCCCGTACGCACCCGCTGATGCAGATGTGAAGATGGATGTTGCTATCTCGAGTTGGGGGATCGAACTGTGGCGCGACTCATTCACGCTGCATATCGTCCCACCATGGTGGCGGACAACGTGGGCGTATGCTGGTTATGGTGTTGTCGTTCTGGCATTGTACTACTCCTTCCGTCGGTTCGAGAAGAATCGCGAACGACTTAAACATCAAGCTGAACTTGAGCATCTTGAGGCAGAAAAGCTCCGTGAAGTTGACCAGCTCAAGTCCCGTTTCTTTGCCAACATCTCTCACGAGCTCCGTACTCCTCTTACGCTGATCTTAGGACCCATCGAGAAATGGAAGAAGACAAGTAAGGACGAGGATTTGCAGAAAGACCTCGGCATGATGCACCGGAACGCCCGACGCCTGCTCAGACTGATCAACCAGCTGTTAGACATCTCAAAGCTCGAAGCGGGCAGCATGAAGCTTCAGGCATCCCTGGGGAACATCGTTTCTTTTGCCAAAGGCATTGCCCACTCGTTCCAATCGGTGGCGGCAAACAAACACATTACGCTGAGAACGGAGTCCAACATAGAACAGATCGAAGTGTATTTTGATCGTGACAAGATGGAGAAGATTCTGAGCAACCTGCTGTCGAATGCGTTTAAGTTCACGGCGGAGGGGGGTGGGGTTTCACTGTCATTGCGAACTTCGCCGCAAGGTGGGCTGAAGCAAACTGATTCTACTGATGGTCAGATTGCCCGCCCGGACGGCCGTCCGGTCGGACGGGCTTCATCGTACCGACAAGTCGGGACTCCTCACAATGACAAGCAAGCAGGGGTTGTCGAAATCACCATCTCCGACACAGGCATCGGCATTCCCGAGCAAGAACTCCCACACATCTTCGATC
>QKGJ01000322.1 GCA_003251275.1 Ignavibacteria bacterium | reverse complement strand
GAGTTTCATTTCCATACTTTAGAGACCAGTATGATTCCGGAACAGTGTATGCGGATCAAATCAACGAAGAAAACTCATTGACGGGTGAAGTTCTTCTTTCCGAGAAGTCGTTATTCCTGAACAGCGACGATCTCCGTGAAAGAGCTGCTAGAAACTGTGTCATCGGCACAGTTCCGCTGGCATGGATGGGAGTCCCTCTACGTATCGAAGGTGAAGTCGTCGGCGTTATGGCTGCCCAGTGCTACGATGAACCAAACAGATTCGATTTGATTGACCTCGATATTTTAAATTCAGTCTCCGGCCAGGTAGCACTCGCTATCGAACGCAAAAGAAACGAGCAGGCTCTGATTTTCAGTGAAAAGAAATATCGAAATATTATCGAATCGCTTGAAGACGGATATTTTGAGATGAATCTCTCAAGAAGCCTGACACTCGCCAACAGGGCAATGTGTTCGATGCTGGGCTTTACCCGGGAGGAACTGCTCGACATGAATACAACGGACTACATGGACAGCCGGTCTGACAAAATAATTAGAGACACAGTCGACTCAGTGTTTGCAAACGGGCACCAGGGAGGACTTTTTGAGCTTCTCTTCATCACGAAGGACAACAACGCCCTCTATGTAGAGACGAACTTATCTGCTATCAGCAACGAGAAGGGACGCATCACCGGCCTCCGGGGAATTGCCAGGGACATAACACAACGCATTACTGAAGCCAAGGTCCGGGAAGAGCTTCAACAACAGTTGCAGCAGTCGCAGCGCCTGGAATCACTCGGCACATTGGCAGGTGGAATCACTCATGATTTCAACAATCTGCTCATGGGGGTACAAGGCAGGGTTGAGCTCATGCTCAATGACATTGAACAGGGACACCCGCACTATATCCAACTGATGCATATCAAAGATTATCTCAATCATGCATCATGTCTGACGCGCAGGCTCCTGGGCTTTGCAAGAGGGGGAAAATACGAGGTCCAGCCGACGAATCCGAACGCGGTTATTGAAAAGAGTATCCGGATGTTCAATCCCACAAGAAAGGAAATCACAATAGGTTCCACCTTGCCCGATGAAATCTGGACGGTTGATGTTGACACAAGCCAGATAGAACAAGTCCTCGTAAACCTCTTTGTCAACGCCAGCCAGGCTATCCCCGGACACGGCAATATAAAGGTAATGACGAGCAACAGAACAATCACGGACGATGATGCCCCATTATACGATATATCGCCAGGAAATTACGTTCAAATCACAGTTGCCGACGATGGAGTCGGCATAGATCCGGAAGTAATCAGTAAAATTTTTGACCCATTCTTTACAACTAAAAAATTCGGGCACGGTACAGGCCTCGGCCTGTCTATGGTTTATGGTATCATTCGCAATCATAATGGTTCTGTGTCCGTTGCCAGCGAATTGTTCAAGGGAACAACCTTCACCCTCTTGCTTCCGGCCTCTGAGCGGGAGATCGTCGAGGAGAACGCCTCTCAAGGTATTGTGGAAAAAGGCTCCGAAATGATCCTGCTGGTAGATGATGAATCAATGATAATCGAAGTCGGACGGGAGGTTCTGAAGGCTATCGGCTACGAAGTACTGACAGCATCCTCTGGAGAAGAAGCCTTGAACTTGTACCAAATCCATAAAGACAGTATCGATCTCATTATTCTCGACATGATCATGCCCCGAATGAGCGGCAGTGAAGTATTTGACAACCTCATGAGTATTAATCCCGACGTCAAAGTCCTCCTTGCCAGCGGATACAGTATAGATGGAGAGGCTCAGGAGATTCTCAAACGAGGCTGTATGGGATTTATTCAAAAACCTTTCACAATTTCTGAGCTATCTGTCAAG
>QKGJ01000239.1 GCA_003251275.1 Ignavibacteria bacterium | reverse complement strand
TACCAGGGTATCTAATCCTGTTTGCTCCCCACGCTTTCGCGCCTCAGTGTCAGTAACGGACCAGGAAACCGCCTTCGCTACTGGTGTTCTTCATGATATCTACACATTTCACCGCTACACCATGAATTCCATTTCCCTCTGCCGCACTCAAGACGTCCAGTTTCGATGGCAGTTTTACAGTTAAGCTGCAAGATTTCACCACCGACTTAGACGCCCACCTACGCGCCCTTTACACCCAATAATTCCGGACAACGCTCGGATCCTACGTATTACCGCGGCTGCTGGCACGTAGTTAGCCGATCCTTATTCACGGGGTACCGTCACAAACGCCTATAGCGTTTCGTTCGTCCCCCGCAAAAGAAGTTTACATCCTAACGGACTTCATCCTTCACGCGGCGTCGCTGCGTCAGCCTTTCGACCATTGCGCAATATTCCTCACTGCTGCCTCCCGTAGGAGTCTGGACCGTGTCTCAGTTCCAGTGTGGCTGGTCATCCTCTCAGACCAGCTACCCATCGTTGGCTTGGTGGGCTTTTACTCCGCCAACTACCTAATGGGACGCAGGCTCATCAATAGGCCCCTTGCGGGGTTTAACAACTGTCACCATGCGGTGCCGCTGCATTACCGGGTATTAGCCTCGATTTCTCGAGGTTGTCCCCGTCCTAAAGGCAGATTACCTACGTGTTACTCACCCGTGCGCCACTTTAATAGGGATATTGCTACCCCGTTCTCGTTGACTTGCATGTGTTAGGCACGCCGCCAGCGTTCGTCCTGAGCCAGGATCAAACTCTCCGTTGTAATTATTACAATTTGAAGTTTGATGTCTTGGCAAGACCATTACTTTCGCAATGATCAGTACCAAGGTTGGGCTCTATAAAATTGACTTGGCTATGCACACAATTTTCAAAGAACAACTGCTCGTACGAGCAACCCGTATTCTTGACGGGCATTAAATATACGTACGAAAATTCCTGAAGTCAACAACTTTGGAATAATTATTTGTCCACAACTCGGATTTGTAAAGGACGGTCCAGAATCTTAGCGCATCCATGTGTGAGGACGTACATCAAAAATCAATCGAACGCTATCGGTTTGTTCTGCTACGGATAATCTTCTCAACCTCATCCATGACACGATTCATTCTCTTCATGGTAAGCTCGAACGGCTTTGAAGATGTCATGTCCATCCCTGCGGCTTTCAGGAGATCAATCGGGTAGTTGGAACCCCCCGCGGACAACAGAGAAAGATATTTGTGAAGCGTGTCGTTGTCGCCGGCAAGGACTAATTCGGAGAGGGCCGATGATGCCGTGAAGGACGTTGCATATTGATAGACGTAATAATTGTAATAGAAATGAGGTATGTTCGCCCACTCGCTGCGTATCTCCTCATCCACAAAACATACGGCTTTATCATGTCCGTAGTATTCGTGCGTAAGTGTATCGTAAAGTTCGCTGAGTGAGTCGCCGGTTAATGATCTCCCTTTTTCCGCCGCCTCATGGATTGACAACTCAAATTCCGAAAACTGGGTCTGCCGGAACACCGTTCCTCTTGCTCCATCAAGGTAATTCATCATTAACGAGAGCTTCACATCGTCGTCACTGATCGATTGCAGCATATGGTCCATCAAGAGAGCCTCGTTGAACGTAGAAGCAACCTCTGCAACAAAGATTGAGTAGTGCGAATTAACGTATGGCTGCGACCTGTTGGAAAGATAGCTGTGCATCGTGTGACCGAGTTCATGCGTCAATGTGCTCACGTCATCATACTTCCCATTATAGTTCAACAACATATACGGATGCACATCATACACAGACCCGTTGGAATAAGCCCCCGACCGTTTTCCCTGGTTCGGGTAGACATCAAACCATCGATCCTCAAACGCACGTGCAGCCACCTCGCAATACTCTTTTCCAAGCGGCTTCAGGGATGCCAGCGTAAGGTCGCGCGCCTCTTCGAAAGTGAACTTGAGGTCGACATTCGGTACAGTGGGAGCATATAGATCGTAGTAGTGCAACTGTTCGATCTGCATCACCCGACGGCGAAGATCAAGATAGCGGTGAAATGTACCCAGGTTCGCACGAACATTTGCAATCAATCCTCGGTACACTTCTTCGGGAATATTACTTCCGTCCAACGCGCGATCCAATGCACTCTCATAGCCACGTGACTTCGAATAGAACATGTTCTTTTTGACTTCAGCGTACAACTGCGCCCCAAATGTCCTCCGGAATTCATACAACTTTTCGAAGTAAGCCCGGAACACCTCCTTTCTATCGTCCCTGTTCTTTGCCGCGCGATAGATGCTGAAGTTACTTTTGTCGAGCCGAACGGTCTTTCCGTCAGCAAGTGCTACCTCTGGAAATGGAAACTCCGCATTGGAAAAGATGCTATAGACGCTATTGGGAGTATCAGCAACGAGGCTCGAGTGTGCAAGAATGCGTTCTTCTGGTTCGGAAAGCGTATGCTTCTTCCTGCGGAACATATCCTTCAAACTGTGTTTGTAGGGAAGAAGTCCCGGTTCCTCTTTCATCAACCCTTCAACCATATTCCACGGCGTGCAAAGTATTTCCGGCTCGATAAATGCTGTTCGTGAGGCAAAGTCGGCGCCAACCTGTGCAATTTCCTGATCCATCTCGAGGGCGCGCGCATCACGCGTATCTTCATCAGATCGCATGCTGGAGTAACATTGCAGACGCATCTGCTCCTTACTGAGAGCGCTGACCAGCACAAGACAATCAAGAAGATTGGAAGCAGAAGCACACACCTTTCCCCGAAATGATTCGACAGCTGCAAGGGAACGTTCATGCAATTGCTTTGACTTTCTCCATTCAGCATCGCTTGCATAGATATCGGCGAGGTTCCAGCAATAGGATTCATCAATCTCGGTTCGATTTGGTGTCTGAATACGTGCTTCTGTATTGAGATCTTTGGTCATCAAATTGGTTTCCATTCTAATGGGTAGACAGATTAAGCAATGAGTGGGATGATCTCTACGCAGGACAGATCACTCCGATGGCAATGATTCTTCAGCGGGCAAGGAATACAACAAGAGCGATTCCAAGAAACACCGCAACAGCGACAACGATTCCGAGAGTGAGGTATTTACGTTGGTCCCTCGACCGGTAGGTCGGAATTGGAGATTGCATAGCTGGAATCGTGTCGCCACCACGGACAGCATCTTGCAAAGCGCCAAGCATTTCCAACGCCGATTGGAACCGGCGCGACGGGTCACATTCCGTCGCTTTTACAATTACCCGAGCAATGGACCTGGAGATATTCGGATTGGTCTTTTCGGGAGGTGGAATATCTCCGTCAACAATTGTTTTGCGAATCAGGAAATCGTCGCGTGACGAGGCAAACTCCGGACGTCCGGCAGCGAGACCATACAGCACCATCCCGGCAGCATAGATATCCGAAAGATAACTTGCTTCCCGCTTCCCCTTGATTTGTTCTGGCGCCTCATACATCAGCTCGTCGTCTTTTCTGAGCATCATCGTGATTCCGGCATCCTGTTGAAACCTATCCATATTAACGTTGCGAAGTTTCAGTACCCGGTTGCTCGCCATTAGAATATTTGAGGGTCTCAGCGCAAGATGCGCGAGGCCCTCCTGATGGATCGCTTGCAGCCCTGAAAGAACGCCACTGAGGACTCGCAGAAGTTCCTTCTCCGATCGAATGATGCCATACGTCGCGTCCGTGATCGGTACTCCCTCCGATTTCTCCATCACAATAGCCGAGATCTCCTCTCCCTTTTCAAGTCCGATAGTTGTTGCCACATTGGGGTGACTGATCCGGCTCAACGAGTCAACCATCGATGATAGCTCACCCATCACGGCGGCATTCCCCTGAATACGCCTGTCGATGACGTGAAGAATTACCTGTTGATGTGTGAAGGTATCTTGGGCATCATACAAGACGCCTATACTCCACTGCCCGATCTTGGCTTCAAGAAGATACTTGCCACACATTTTCCCTTGCAATGAAGAGCTCAACGGTTACTCATTTGGTTACAAAACCTTTTTGGGTGAAGGCACGGAGGATGAAAGAAATTTTGCCTCAACCCTTCCGAAGGAAATCTTATCGCCTGAGGTCAGTTCCACCATTTCCGACAGTTCAGTACTGTTGAGAAACGTGCGGTTCTTGCTGTCGAGATCCTGGATCGTTACTCGTCCTTCTCCGACCGTTATCACCGCATGGTGTTGTGACACGCTCATATCCTGAAGTTCTACTGCACACTCCGGCGATCGTCCAATCAAAGTTGTGCCGTTCTCCAGTTTGAATGTTCGTTTAAAGGGATACGTTAGAATATCAAGAAAATAGACCCTTTGAGTATCAGCAAGGTGTGACGGCGGAACCTCAATGGTTTCATTTCTTGCCGTCTCTGGCGGGCTGTGGACGATGAAAGCCGGAATCTGCTCCAGCCCGCTCTCCGGGACGGTACGCAGCGCACTTTCCGCGGCTCCTGCTGGCTCATCGGAGTGTAGTTGAAATACAAAGTCGATGGTGTCGCCGAAGGTAATAATCTCGCCACTTGAGAGACGCTCCTTCCCACTCACCCGTCGCCCGTTCACTTTTGTTCCGTTTGCGCTGTCGAGATCTTCAACGAAGAACGCTTGCTGGATCCCATCAAAGAAAACGCGGGCATGCTTTCCGGAAAGTCCTGCTGAACCGAGAATCAACATACAGGATTCATCTTCTCCAATCAAACATTCTCGAGTGAACGCAACAGCAATCGTCCCGAACTGGCTTGTCTGCGTGGAAAGTTTCGCTCTCATCTGAGTCCGCATTATGTTCAACCAGTGATTGTTGAATCTACGTCGCATGAACATAAGAATCAATGGCATCAACAAAATCATTTCCGTAGAATACGCTTGCGATCGATCATGTCTCTGGCAAGAGCACGAGGCGTCCATGAGTTTCAAGGTATTCTGACGAGGTCGACCTATGCAAGAACCAATATCGAATTCCGATGTTGCATCACACATCCGTACCTCCCATTCCCGAATAGCAACGACCTACTATGGTGGGATTGGACATGGAGTACCGTACTATCGCAATTCAGCATTAGCATATGAACGCTGGGAAGACCGGATGTTCAGCAGAATATTCTCAGCGATATTTGAACAAGTGGGGATAAACCCTGAAGCCAGATTCCTCGATGCAGGATGTGGAAACGGCCAGTGGCTGGAATATTTTCACCGCTACCACGGCTTTCGAAACTTTACAGCGGTTGATTTTTCTTCCGATATGCTCGCTGTTGCTCGTGAGCGGATGAGATACGTGGATGATATACAGGCTGAATATCTCCAGGCCGATCTTGAGAAAATACCGGTTGGTAGTGAAACAACGGACATCGTCCACATGTTCGGGGTGATGGACCATCTCGTTGATCCATCCAAAGTACTTAATGAGCTTCATCGCATTCTGAACAAGGGCGGCTATCTCATCCTGAACGCACCCATCCGTTACTCCTTTTGTCATTGGAGCAACCTTGCGTTCGGGATTAGCCCGGAGTATTGGGGAGTGACGCCCAAATCAAAACTTGAGCGTGTGAAGATGATTCTTGACTTCAAGTCGAAGATGAAACATTACAAATACTATGAACCGAGAGAATTACATGAATGGCTTTACCCTGGGTTTGAGATCCTTCAGCAGCACGCTTCGTCGTATTCGTATGCAGTTTCTTTTCCCGGAATCCCATATCGGAAACTTCCCGGAATAAGCTTTGCCCTGCAAGACGTCTATGATGCATTCATACGCGTCTGTTTTCTAAACCATCCTGCAGGGATGTACTTTCTTTGCAGGAAGAAATAAGAGAAGTGATAGACTGCGACGAGCAGAGACTCGGAAAAGCATCTCAAACAAACCCAAGTGCAGATGAAAACAACTCCAATCAGCAGTTATTCACTCGTAACCGGAAATAATCCTGCTGAACTGCCAACCCAAGACGCATCTTTGTTGTAACCAACACCCATCATTGTGCCTCGCCCCATTCGCACCAGATTGGACACTGCAGTGAGATGGTCGAGCCAGATGTACAAAATTCGAACCTCGGCTTTGGTCCCCCCGTATGGGGTGTCGACAAACGACCCATATTCGATGCGTCGCTGAAGCATGAAGTTCAATCGATTATCTCCGGTAATCGCATCGACCTCTGCCTTTGTTGGTCCGACCTTCACACCACTCCCTGCAAATGAGAAAAGAGGCTTTAGGACCCATTGATTGAGGTTCTCTGGAAGGGTCTGGACATCGGAGAGAAAAATGCTCTCAGGAACATGAGGATGTTTGAGATACGGAAGCGAGAACTTGCTCAACCGGAAAAACCAATTCGGATGCCCCGCCCACTCGACGTGTATGTCGTCTCGAAAGCTGAATGGAAGTTCGGCGTCGATTCGCTCAAGCTCGTCGGCAATGGCCCGATTGTAAACGCGATAGATGGGAATAAGTTGTCCAGCGCGCCTATAAAACATGTGACTTCCCTGAATCACGATTTCTCGGATGTTGACCGTCGAAATGCCGCAAAGTCTTTCGGTCAGAAGAAAGTCAGGGCGTGTTTTTTGCCTTTCGGGATCGAGTTCGAGGAGGACAACATTTTCAGGCGCATGGTAACTTAACACGGCAGTCCGGAATAACTTCGCATACTTCTCTGTAGAGAGGCCGCTTAAAAACCATCGGAGGTCATCTGACAGACCGTACACCCGCTTATACAATTCGCTGAGGGCCGGTTGAAATGCAAAGAGCGAAGGAAAGCCCTGCATTTCAATAAGCATTGGCTTGTACGAGCCGTCGTCCGATTTGGTGATGCCAAAATCCACTGCAACAAACATTGGGTGGGGCGGCTCATTCGGGACCAGATACGCATGTGGTATCGACCTATCAGATTCGGCAAGGTACGCGGCATTGGAAATCACCTGATGGACGATCTCATCACCGGCAGTCACCATCATCTCGATGAGATTGTGGGGGAGGAACACAGGGGTTTCGCACACACGAAACTGTACGTGCATGCCGCAACGTTCATCGAGGGTTTGAAGAAGCTGCTGATAGCGCTCTTCCGTAAATGTGGAATTGAATTCTCTCCGGAGATGGGCAACCATGGATGGTTAGAGCGTGAATCTCCCCCGTTCCATGATTGTGCGGTCATCAACGACAATGGTGAAGTCTGTTCCCACAACATCGATATGGGTTGAAGACTTCCACTGTGCGCCGGTGTGTTCAGCGTAAGGATGGCCAAACGCTATATGCACACCGGGAATTTTTTCATCCTGAAGAATATTGCCTATCACATGCGTCAGCTTCGTGTTGGTGCCAATAGCAAACTCTCCCACGCGGTCGCTGTTTTCGTCCGTATGGGTGTATGACCAAAATTCCTCCTCGAGTTTCTTGTTAGAGGAGTGGATTTCACTTATGCGGCTATCTTTGATGTGAATGGTCAATGGTGAACTCTTGAGGTCGCCGTATTTGGCGCAGAGATAATCGCCAACGACTCCATCCACGATATATGTACCATTCACATGTTGAGGTGAAGTGAATACTTCTCCACCGGGCAGGTTTCCCCATTTTTCCGTGTTGATGATACCGCTGGTTTTAATCCATTTTAATTGAGGACTGAACTCGGCGATGATATCCGTCCCTCCAGAGCTTGTCGCCCGAATAGTCTTCGCCCCCCCTGCAATATCTCTTACAGTTGAACTTGTTCTATCAACCTCATTGAAATCAGCCCGCATTCCGTCTTTCATGATCTCTTTTGTTATATTGATCATGTGCGCGTGACGGATGCGGTGTTTCGTTATCACCGACGTCATCTCCATCCTAGTCTTCAGCTCTCCAAACTGGCCAACCACGGCATACACGCTCACTTGGCTTGTTGCCAGGTCATCCAGAATCTCCTGAGGCATTTCTGTATGGGGCCGCGGAGCAAACCGCTCCAGCACGTAGATGGTACACGTGGAGCCAACTTTCATGACCTCACGATGGATGCTTGCTGCAATATCGCGCGAAGCGTCATCGGTAATCAGAGTAACTTTTTCGAACGGCTTCAGCCGAAGACACGTATTAATGGCGTTCCGAGCTCCGTCCGTTAGTTCCTCATCGACGACGACGTCGTCCAGAATATCGATCATTCCTTCATCCTACTTTGCATGTGATTGTTCCGGGACCTCAAGTCCCATCCGTGTTTCTTCAATGATATAGTCCACCACCGACTTCAGGCTCTTCGTTTTTTCAAAAACATGGAGTTGTCGCTCCGCTCCTGTCCCGACAGACATCATTGTTTTGATGTAGTCCACTTCTTTCCGGCTATCAAGTTCATCCAGGACATCATCCACAAACTCGAGGAGTTCCCCGATCAGTTCGCGCGCGGGGAGTTCGACCTGTCTCCCGAAATCAATTAGCTTCCCGCTCAGGCCATACCGGCTCGCCCGCCATTTGTTCTCCATAATCAACGCACGGCGATACAAACGAAAGCCCATGTTTCCAGAGTAGAGTTTATACAACTTCACCAGGATAGCCTGCATCAATGCTGCAATCGCAATTGTCTCGTCGACACGCATAGGGATATCGCAAACCCGAAATTCCAGCGTCCCGAAAAACGGGTGCGGACGCATATCCCACCAAATTTTCTTCGCATTGTCAATGCAATTAGTGCGGATCAACAGGTTCACAAAGTTCTCGTACTCACTATAACTCTGAAAATAATCGGGGATATTTGTTCTCGGGAACTTGTCGAACACTTTGCACCGGTACGACATAAGCCCCGTGTTCCGGCCCATCCAGAATGGGGAGTTGACGGAAAGTGCTAGAAGGTGCGGGAGAAAATACCGCGCCGCATTCATCAGGTGGATGGACGCTTCCTTATCTTCTATACCAACGTGCACATGAAGCCCGAATATCAAGTTTGCCCGGGCAACCTGCTGCATGTCCTGCACAATCGTCTTGTAGCGGTCATCAGGAAAAATCCCCTGGGAATGCCAATCAGCAAATGGGTGCGTTCCTGCAGCAGCAAGTTGCAATCCGTTCTCGTTTGCCAGCCGCACCATGTGCCTTCGCAGCTCGAAGACCTCTGCTTTTGCTTCTTTAATGTTTTTGCAGATCCCAGTTCCCACCTCCACCACGGATGAATGCATCTCCGGCTTCACGCGTTCCTGGAGTTTCAACTTCCCCTTCGAAATGATCTCTGAATGGATGTGGGAGCGGAGATCCCGTGTCTCAGGATCAATGGTCTGGTATTCTTCCTCTATTCCAAGTGTAAAACTTGGCTTCATGGGTGAACCTCTACTTCTTTGCGACCCTCACACTGCTCTTCGGTGATGAGGAAACGCCATTCGACCCCTGGAGAAATGTCGCCCACCGGAATTCCGCCGGCTTCCGGTCATTCGCGAGGGCCTTCTCAATCGCCATCTCGGAAACCGCGTTGACAACCCACGTAAAGTTCTCCGGCCCAACTGAATGATAATCGGCATCCGGGGCCGGATTAAGAAAATCTATTGCGTACGGAATCCCGTCGCGGACGGCAAACTCGACGGTGTTCAAATCGTATCCCAGTGCGTGGTTTAGCTTAAGCGCATCATCAATGATACGCTGTTCCAGTTTCTTATCGAGAGGCTTTGGGTCCTTCACATACCGACTGTCATGCGGCTGCAGCGGGTCATACTGCATCACATGAACCTTTTCCTGACCGATCACATAACAACGGACATATTCTTTGAATTGGATTCCTTCCTGCAGCGTCATGACAATGTCGCCGGTTTGATGGTAGTAATGGAAGAAATCTCCTTCGTTATGACATTTGTAAACATGCTTCCATCCTCCACCGCTGTGCGGCTTCAGAAAAGCCGGGAAACCGATATACTCGAAGGTTGCCTTCCAGTCGATCGGAAAATGTAAATTCCGCATAGATTGCGACGTGGTATTCGGTGGGTGCGCATGCGAGGGAAGTAGGACCGTCTTCGGTGCAGCAACTCCAATCTTGGACGCAAGTGCATAATTGAAAAACTTGTCGTCCGCGCTCCACCAGAACGGATTGTTGATCACTATAGTACCATTCAACATCGCGTTTTTCAGGAACGCTCTATAATATGGGATGTCGTGCGAGATCCGGTCGATAATTACATCGTATTTTTCCGGTTCCGCCATCCTGGTAATCCCGAGTTGTACAAACTCGGCAATGACGCCTTTGTTCATTTCGTTAATGCGGGCTACCACTGCGCCAGGAAATGTATCTTCCTGGCCAAACATGATACCGACGCGTTTCATAGGGCCTCCGGGATATCAATGAAAAAGCTTGCGCTGAGAATTGCAATTGCAGAAGACCTTTGATGTCTTCGGACACTTCTGAGGGAAAAGGACGAGGTTCGTCTCATGATACGTATTGGAAAGTCGAGAGTCAAACAAACAACATCGTTCGATTATTGAAAGGCAGCCTTGAAGAATTTCTTCATCTCTTCCCATGATTGTTTGTCCGCTTTCTTATTGTACTCAAGGGGAAGACTGAATTTCTTCCCGTTCACATCAGCATCGGGATTGGTGAAGCTGTGTTTCGCGCCGGGATAGGAAACAACCTTGACATTGGCGCCAGCTTCTTTCATTTCCGCTTCGAAACTCTCGACCTGGTCATGCGGAACAAATGAATCGTCCGCTCCCGTGCAGACAAGAATCCGCGCTTTGATTCCGCCTTTCTCCGCTTTTGTCGCTGCACCCAGGCTGCCGTGAAAACTCGCAACTCCCTTCAAGTCCAGCCCCATCCTTGCCATATTCAAAACAACTCCACCACCGAAACAGTAACCGATCGCACCAATGTTCGTGGCGTCCGTGTGCGCATCATTCTTTAGCAATTCTTCGGCGGCAAGAAAGCGTTCCTTGGCAACATCCATATTCTTCATAACTTCACCGGCGAACTTCCCGGCATCATCGGGGTGGGCTGCTTGTTTTCCATCCCCATACATATCAACCGCAAGCGCCACATAACCGAGTCCAGCAAGCATATCGGCGCGTCTTCGGGCATAGGCATTGTGCCCCCACCATTCATGAACAACGATAATGCCAGGCCGCTTTTCCTTGACGGCATCATCATATGCCAGATATCCCTTGAAGGTAACGCCTTTGGCTTTGTAATCGACGTTTTTCCCTTTCACTTTGGCGCTTACAATTCCAAATCCCAGTACAGTTGCCAGTAGAATGACAAACATGGCTTTCATGAGGGTCCTCCATTGTAAGGTGAGACTGTTGCGACTCTTTGAATGTTAGGAAAATCGAAACAATGTGCAACAAACAGGATTTCCATTATAAACGAATCCATCCCACTCTATCTCCCCTCTTGCGTTACACTACTTCCATGGTTACCATAGTCTGGACTTGTTGACATTTCCAAAAGAGAGACCAGCCCGCCACAAATGATCACGCTAACATCAATTTCGAAAACGTTCGATGGTGGAGGAACATTTGTCGTCAACAATCTCTCTCTTCATGTTCATCGCGGAGAGTTGCTTGTCATTCTGGGGGAATCAGGAAGTGGAAAGACAACAACACTGCGGATGATAAACAGACTGGTCGAACCGACAGAAGGAAGCATTCATGTTAATGGAAGAAATACGGCGCAGACGGATCGAGTGGAGTTGCGGCGAAGCATCGGATATGTATTTCAGGGGATTGGTCTCTTTCCGCACATGACCGTTGAGGAAAACATCGCCGTTGTGCCTCGTCTTCTCCGCTGGGACGAGAAACAGATTTCCACACGCGTTACGGAACTCATGACACTCATGGGACTCGATGTTGGTGCGATGAGGAATCGGCGGCCCGATGAGCTCTCAGGAGGGCAACAGCAACGGGTCGGTGTAGCGCGGGCCCTCGCTGCCAAGCCGGGCGTTTTGCTTATGGATGAACCATTCGGCGCACTCGATCCGCTTACGAGAGATTCACTGCAAACCGAGCTAAAGCGAATTCAACAAATACAGAACATCAGCATTATTCTGGTGACACACGATATGACCGAGGCGCTCCTTCTTGGGGACCGGATTGCCATCCTGCATCAGGGGACCTTGCGTGCAATAGGAACGCCACACGATTTGCTGACGAACGCCGATGATCCGTACGTGGTCTCGCTGATGGAAACTCCCAAGCGACAGGCCGACCGGGTGGAAATGATTGCGAGAGGAGTCAGGAGCAATGAGTGAAAGCAACCTCTCGCGTCAGTTGCAGTTGCTTCCGGAGTATCTCAGCCATCACCTCTTGCTGACCGCGGCCGCCCTGGCTGCAGGGATCATTATTTGTCTCCCGCTGGGAATCCTTGTCACGCGTGTGAAGAAACTCCAGTGGCCGGTCCTCGCCTTCGCAAGCATCATGCAGACGATCCCCGGCATTGCCCTCCTCGCCTTGATGGTTCCTATTCTCGGTTCCATCGGCTTTGCACCTGCTCTTCTTGCGCTGGTCCTCTATAGTATGCTGCCGATCCTGCGGAACACTGTTACCGGAATTCTCGGTGTCGATACTTCGGTTGTTGAGGCGGCACGCGCGCTGGGAATGACCCAATCGCAAATGCTCTACTCGGTGGAACTCCCGCTCGCGGCGCCTGTGATCGTCGCGGGTATTAGGACAGCGACGGTCTGGGTTGTGGGAACAGCGACGCTTGCAACACCCGTCGGCGCCACAAGTCTGGGCAACTATATTTTCAGCGGACTCCAAACGCAAAACGCAACAGCGGTCGTTGTCGGTTGTCTTGCAGCAGCGTTCCTCGCAATCATCCTGGACCAGATTATCAGGCTGGCTGAACTCGGCGCAAGTAAGCGAAGCAGACCAATCCTGAGAACGTCCGTTGCCGCACTCATCGTAGTTCTCATCGGGTGCCTCTCCCCTCTCATGTTTAAAGCACAGACGGAAAGCAGTGGCGATCGTGTTGTCATCGGAGCAAAGACATTCACGGAGCAGTATATTCTGGCGGAGTTCCTGCGCTCCTCACTTCGTGCGAGGGGATTCTCGGCGGAAACCAGAACCAGTATGGGCTCGACAATTTTATTCGATGCGCTTTCCGCCGGAGAGATCGATCTGTACGTGGACTATTCCGGTACCATATGGACGAATGTCATGAAACGACAGGACAACCCTTCGCGAAACGATGTTCTCCGCGAAATGACGGAATGGTTGAAAGAACGCCGAGGCGTCACACTTCTTGGTCCGCTGGGATTTGAAAATACATACGCGTTGGCTATGCCGAGAAACCGCGCACTAAAGCTCGAGGTCGCCTCGGTCGCAGATCTTTCGACAGTCGCGCCCACAATGACTATCGGCAGCGACTATGAATTCTTCAGCAGGCCGGAGTGGTCATCATTAAAAAAGGTATATCAACTTCGATTTCAACAACAGCGCGTTTTCGATCCAAGCCTGATGTATAAGGCCGTAAGGGATGGTCACGTCGATGTTATCTCTGCCTACTCCACTGATGGTCGTATCATCGAGTACGATCTGATTGTGCTCGAAGACCCAGAGCAAGCCCTCCCCCGATATGATGCAATCCTACTTCTCTCAGCCAACACAGCCCGGCGGCCTGAAGTTGTCAAAGCGCTTCAACCTCTTCTCGGTTCTATCTCCGATAGCATAATGCGTAGCGCAAACAAATTGGTGGACATTGACAACATGAACGTGGAGCAAACAGCCGCGATGCTGTCCAAATAGATCGATTTGCTGATGCGAACAATGCTCTGATCGCTTGACATTGGTGAGGTTGTTGTCTACATTTTGCCGCACACACAATGCGACTTGGCTCCGAAGTAGGAGCTACTGAGCCGCCCTTGCTTTTTCACTTATCAACTCCTCCCAGGACGACCCAGTTTTCTACCTCTAAGGGCCACCCTCAGTCCACAGAATTTCAATATTTACTTTTCGATCAAAACACGCAATTCATCCGGCGATATCTAAACACAAACCGCTTTAACGGAAAGCTCGGTGAGCCGGGCTCGTGAACGGGCGTTTGACTACCGGCAGCCATCGATTCATTTTTGACATGACTGAAAGAGAAGTAACGGAACTGGTTAACGAGCGACCAACTACCGGAACCTGTGGCTTCCGGTTTGATGGGTATGGCTTAGCGAGTGGAATGTACTGATACAGTTCACTAGGAGTCTTTTCAATAAACAACGGTGATGTATGAAACAACTATTACGCCTTGTGGTGCTCATCCTGCTCGTCGGCTCTCTTGGGGTGACATCCGGAGATTGCTCAGACGTCTTCTTCTCCCTTTTCTATCTCCCTTGTGACCAATCGCCTAACATCTCCTATAATGAGTTGGATTCATTCACAAGGTTCTGTGTCACCTCCCGCGGGAGAATATACGAAGTTGGTGAATGCGGAAATGTGGCACTAGTGTATCAAGCCCCTGGTGAACCCGACTTGCTGAGTCTCGCACGAACATTCGGTTCCGGCGATGAAGTCGCGGTAGGTGCGGGAGGGGCAATCGTGCGATACTCCAGTTTTTCATGGGACACAGTGAGCAGTCCGACGAGGCATACGTTGAGATCTGCATGCCCAAAGGGATGGCTTCTTGACCTAGCAAACGACTACTTTGCAGTCGGCGACTCGGGAACAATTATCAAATCGACTGATCGGGGTGTTTCGTGGTTCTCGCTTCCAAGCCCAACATCAGATACCCTCTACTCGGTTGAGTGCCTTGATAATGGGTCCGTCATGGTGTTTGGGGCACATCTCGCCGGCTACAAATCAACGGATGGTGGATCAAATTGGACCCAATTGAACTTTCCTCAATACTCCTCCTTCAGTGATGGTCCGCCGGACCTGATCACTTCTTTCTTCCTTAATGACAGTCAGGGCTATGTGTTTGGTGAGTTTGGATTGTTGTTTTCCACCACTGATGAAGGAGCAACATGGGGAGGCGGCTTCGCGCCAGGCTTTTCTGAGCAAATCAACACCGCCTACTTTGCCTCTTTCGATAGTGGAATGGTTGCAGGAGACAACGGAACGATCCGCTTTACCACGAACGGAGGGATGAGCTGGTTTAGCGACTCGATTGCTTCGAGCCTTACCACACACAACATACATCATTTTGGTGTCGTGGACAGTACGATGGCGGTGATTGTGGGTGACAGCGGTACGGTGGTATTTGTTTCAACCGACTCGACAGCGCTCAGCGTTGACCGGAGATCCGGGCCGATCCCCACGGAATTCCAACTCCTTCAAAACTATCCAAACCCCTTCAATCCCAGCACAACAATCTCCTTCGAGATTCCTGTCTCTGCCAACGTCCGCCTAAGGGTGTTTGATGTTGCGGGAAGAGAATTAGCGGAGCTTGTGAACGAGCGGTCAACCCCGGGGAGTTATGGGTTCAGGTTTGATGGAAAGGGCTTGGCAAGCGGAGTGTATTTCTACAGACTTGAGCTAGTCGATGCCCAGGGAGGAAGTAACTCCGTTCTCACGAGAAAGATGATCCTGCTGCGATAAATTAACCTAGGAGTTATTCCCGCAGATCTGACCCACATGTCACTACGCCTGCCAACGGCAGATTCACGGACACACTTCGAGCGGAGGAGAGCCAAGCAAATGTAGATAACCTGATGTTTTAGGGGGGGTAACTGATGTTGAACAGATTGGCAAGCTTTCTCAGGTTTATCGCTTAAGCCAGAACTTTGCAAATCCATTCAACCCCAGCACAATCATCTCCTTCGAGATTCCATACTCAAGCAATGTGCGGCTACAGGTGACTGATATTGCTGGAAGAAAGGTCGCTGATCTAGCGAACGAACGGTCGACAAGCGGGAATTATCAACTAAGATTCGATAGCGCCGGATTGGCGAGCGGAATGTATTTCTACAGGTTGGAGGCTTTTCCGGAGAATGGAAAACAGCCTTACTCCAACATTCGGAAATGATTCTGTTGAAATAGGTTACTCCAGGAAACACCCCATCCAGACGCCATCATCTCCGATTGGAGATCCAGCAGGAATGGTCGACGGTTTGGTTGGGGTGAAATTTTCTGGCTCCTCAAGAAACGCCTTAATTTGTTCTGCGCCATAGCTGTAGTACGCTCTGGGTTCCCTGTCCAACGTCTTACGACTTTGCAGCCATGCTTGAAGCCCTCTCAGTGATGCCTCGCCGATTGCACGCACTTGGCTTGGCGCCGACTCGTCAGCGACAAGGTTCATAAGTGCGTGGAGGACCACTGATCCGACAACTCTCTGTACTTCTCCCTTGGTCCCTTCTTCTGCGTTTGATCGAATGGACGAATCGAGCAAATCATCAATAACTTCGAGGAGCCCCGGCATTTTTTTGTTCCTCGAGTGATGCTCAACCAGTCGCGCAGCACGCTGAGGATGAAGAAGCAGCGAAACTGTATGGGCGGCTGCAACCTCCGCAGCGGTAAGAGGATCGAACGTAACGCCCGTTCGGGAAGGAAAAGTCTCAGTTGTGCGTGGATAATCACCCGGTCGCGGCGGGATGAGCGCAACAATACGCTCCGGCAATGTCAATGCTTCTGGCGAGATTGTCTTGAGTACGGACTTCGATGCTCTCCGTTGTAAATCGGCATCGACAACTTTTGTGACTAACTGTTTGTCTCCCCGAACCGCATAACTATAATTGAGTCCACCGACGAGCTTTACGGCAGCTTCCACCTGATACCTGTGCGAGAGGTACACTGGAACAAGTACTTCCTCGAGTGTAGCCATCGGCCGACCGACGGGGATATTCTTCTCAGAGAATCGACTCAAAGCAACGGATCGCACCTTCATGATTCGGTCAAGCTCCGAAGCCGCATCAGTTCCGTTATCCCAGAGATGCGCCAGTGGGTGGGCACTTCCTTGCGGCCTCGCATCCTGATCGGTGATGAAATGGAGTCCCCTTGTCAGGTATCCTTGAATGATGCCTTCCAATGATTTTTTTTCGTCTACATCCCGCGGGAAGTCCTGGTACCCATACGCAATCGCAACCTTGTCCCACTCTCCTATTCCGCTCGCGTAGGCATTTGTCACATCCAACTCCCCTTCCTCATTGATTGTTACCAGCGGGTGAGGATAGTCCATGACCGATGCACGATCGGAGACGCTCGCGGCAAAATTATGAACCAGTCCAAGCGTATGGCCGACTTCATGAGCCGCCAGCTGACGTAATCTCGCCAGGGCAAGATTGAGCATATCCGGTGAAACGGGTTTCCCTTCCTCATAATCTGCCAGCAGTCCTTCAGCAATCAAATAATCCTGCCGGACGCGAAGTGAGCCGAGTGAAACATGACCTTTGATAATCTCCCCCGTTCTGGGATCGGCAACCATATCACCGTACGACCACCCCCGTGTTGATCGATGAACCCATTGAATCACGTTGTATCGAACATCCATCGGGTCGGCACTATCGGGAAGTATCTCCACCTGGAAAGCATTCTTGTATCCAGCCGATTCGAAAGCCTCGTTCCACCATGAGGCGCCTTCCATCAGTGCCGATCGTATCGGCTCGGGAGCTCCCTTATCGACATAGTACACGATCGGGTTGACCGCTTCGCTCATAGGAAGGGATGGATCTTTTTTCTGGAGGCGGTGGCGGGTGCTGTATCGCTTGACAATCGGCTGGTCGATTGGCGTTGCGTAGTCCATATATCGAATGTTGACATATCCCGATCGAATATCATAGGCGCGAGGTGTGTAGCCATCATCCGGGAGCTGGACAAATGAATGGTGCATGCGAACAGTGAGAGCTTCAGGCGTCGGCACGACAGAACGGATATATCCTCCGGGCGAATCGCCGCTGAAGGTAATTGTCGCTTCGACTTCCGTGTTGAGAGGAAAGTTCTTGGTTCTCGGAAGATACAACGCCGAACGACCGGGATCGACGCGATAACTTCCCTGCTGCCGCTGTTTCACTGTTCCAGCAACATCATGCGCGTCACGCAGGAAGAAGTCAGTTGCGTCAACGAGGACGCTCCCTTTTTCCTCGGCTCCCACAGTGAATCCCCACAAGATCGATTGTGCAAAAGCCTCTTCAACTGACTCCCGTTCTGACGGATTGGTTGTTTCGGCACGATAGGAATAGTTCGGTTGCACCAGCAAAACCTTCGGACCGATGCGTTCAAACTTGACGATTCGTCGGTCACCGAGTTGGCCCCTGTCAAGACCTATGTCGTTTGAGCCAACACCTGCCGGTAATGAATTGATGTAGAGGAATTCATTGTCCCATTTTTCTATTTCCAGCCAGAGCTTTCCTTCTTTTCCATCCCAGAAATAGTTCAAGAAACCTTGATGAAACTCCATCCCTTTTGTTTTTTCGGCGATGGTAGTAATTTTCTTGGTCTCTTCGCTCTCCGCTTTCTGTAAAGGGAAATTTGCACAAATACAAAAAATTAATGCGAGAGCTAGTTTACGCATGGGAGCTTCCTGTTTGATTGTGAAAATGATTCGGCGCTTTGGCAGTTAGCAGTTGATTGCTCATGAACGCAATTCTCAACGAGAGATTCGTCCAAGGAGGTCCAAAGAAGAGCAATTCTCGTCAAATTCAGATGTGTGAAACCTCTTGACTCTGGTGACTTCGTTTTGTAGCATACGGCACCCGAAACCACATCGGTTCTTCTCTCACCATCATGGAGGTAACCATGAACAAGCAAGTTCTCAAAGGGACTGTGGCGGTTTTCATTGTGCTGGCTATTCTGGATTATGTCGTCAACGCTGTGCTTCTCAAAAGCGCCTATGAAGCGACAGCGCACTTGTGGAGGCCGGAGGCCGAGATGAAAATCTGGATTTTCCAGGTTGTTTCCCTCTTCGTCGCATACTTCTTTACCCTCATCTTCTCAAAAGGGTACGAGGGAAAAGGAATCGGGGAAGGTGTTCGCTACGGCTTTTATGTCGGCATGCTCATGGCGGTACCGATGGCGTACGGATCCTATGGTGCAATGCCGATCCCCTATTCACTTGCACTTCAATGGTTCATCTACGGACTGATTGAATATGTACTTGCGGGTGTGGTCGTCTCGATGGTGTTCGGGAAAAAAGCAGCGACTGCTTGACCAAGACTTAGCAAGAAATTCAAAAGGCGCACCCAGAATTGGATGCGCCTTTTTTCTTTTCGCACTCTTTTCTTAACCAATTCTACCTGGTAGAACCTGCCGGTTAAACAGCCAGCTCACGGTTCCAATATCTGGCAGACGGACCCTGTCCGCAAGTTTTGCGTACCGCTGTGAAAGCGTACAGAGATAATCCTGCGCCTTGGCAGCCATGTCCGAAAGTCCATTGATCTTTTCGAGTTTCCAGTGCTGGACAAGATCGTTGATGATCTCAGCGTAATCTTTTGCCGTATAGACGCCAGTTTTCTGGGCGACATTTGAGAACTTCACAAAGAGATTTGGATCCGTTCCATCGTGCATCAGAATGGCAGGCATGGCAATCTTCTTTCGCATCATTTTCGCGAACGCAAGCACTGCCTGCGCCGGATCGAGTTCAAATATTTTCGTCATGAACAGCTTGTACGCCTTCTCATGTCTTGATTCATCTCCCGCAATCAATCCGCAAATCTTATGAAGATGCTCATCTCCCGCTTTCTTTGCTAGAACGCCTACATTGCGGTGGGAGATTTTTGTGGCGCGCTCCTGAAACGAAGTATAGACAAAACCGAGGTAAGGGTCATTCTCCGTCTGCGGATCGAATCCATTGTTTATGAGATGATGCACTGTTCTCTCGACCGCTTGCATATCGACGCGGCCAGTAAGATAGAGATACTTGTTGAGCAGATCGCCATGCCGATTTTCCTCTGCGGTCCATCCGCGGCCCCACTGTGCCCACGGATTGTCACTCGTTCCGGTGGGGTCATTCACACCCTTCAACCGATTGAGCCATGTTTGATACGTTGGAAGCGCCTCCTCCGTCACCATGTCTCCCACAAGAACAACCAACAGTGAATCGGGGAGAGCCTGTGCGCGTGTGCGGAATTGCACCAAATCCTCCTCCCACGTTTCTGCTGCAAAATCAGGGAGAAAGTCGCTGGGCTGCCAAGATTCTTCAACGGGAACAAGCAAGTTCGCGAGTTGTTCCTTCACATACCCTTCCATGCTTTTGATCACCTCAAAATGCGATGAGGTAACTTCGATGTCGTTTGATTGATTCACAGAAAGGGCTCCGGAAGGGAAACTGAGGTTCGTTAGGTACGTTAATATTCCATATTTTGGCATGAAAAACAAGGGAATTACTGCGATATTCAAGATTACCATGAACAAGGTATTGCAATATGGCGCAGATAGTGGTATACTACGCGTGTCATACAGGTACACCGTTGTTGAGCTTTTGATCTCCGGCTAATCCGGAGTTGTTACGCGTTCGTTGCAACAATCCGCAATAGAGGCAAAGACGTCGCAACCAGGTTCAAGAGGTTAAACCCTGGTTGCGATTTTTCGTTTCAAGGCACACTTCGAGTTGTACACATCGTGTCCGCCGATCGCGGATGTAGTTTCATTTCAGAAAGGATTGTTCCATGGAAAAGGGAACAGTTAAGTGGTTCAACGCAGCAAAGGGTTTTGGCTTCATTCAGCGTGAAGGTGGCGAAGATGTTTTCGTTCATTATCGCGCAATTGTCGGTGAAGGCTACCGAAATCTTGCTGACGGCGACGCAGTTCAGTTTGAGGTCGAAAAAGGACCCAAAGGACTTCAGGCAACGAACGTTTCCAAAGTCTAGTCGTTCAAGAATCACAATCCCGGTTGCTCTTTAAGGGCGGCCGGGATTTTTTTGCGGCCTCCGCAATATCCCCAGTTTTTGAATCGGCCACTCCTTGCAACATCATGTGAGACTAGTTCCCATTGTCATACGGTCAACTGTGTCTGAATCCGATGCCGAGTACACTGTAGGTTCGTACGGGGCGGGAGTTTTCGTAGGTTCCGTCCCAACCACAGTGGACCAGCAGCAAGGACTGCCAACCAATTTCGTACTGTTCCAAAACTACCCCAATCCGTTCAATCCGAATACCAAAATCGCGTATCAAATTCCTACTTCAAGCCACGTAACACTCGGTTTTTTTGACCTGCTTGGGCGCGAAGTGGCCATGTTGGTAGATCGAGAAGAGGCTTCTGGAAGACATGACGTCTCACTAAAATGCATCCGGTTTATCAAGTGGCATTTACTTCTACAGGCTACAAGCCGGAACCTTTTCGCAAACAATAAAACTCATGGTGTTGAAATGAGAAAAGTCCATCACGGTTCCTAATGGAAACGCCGATATCACTCGATTTGCCCGTGTAACGGCCAAGGGTTGCATGATTTGAAGAAAATGAATACCATTGGCGGTGGGTTTTTTCTTCTAATTCTGTTCTTTACTACCTGTATGGATTTGTTTTCCTCGTTTTGGCCCTGGTACGTTTGTGGACCCTTAATTGGCCTATACGTCCCAGCCATGTATCTCCTCCTTAACAAGCATTTCGGCATTTCGTCTACATTCCGCGATATCTGTGCAGCCTGTGTTGGGCCAAAGGCGGACTATTTCCGTTACAACTGGAGAGACAACCGCTGGCGACTCCTCTTCGTCGCCGGAATAGTAATCGGCGGTTTTCTTTCACATGAAACCATGACGACTCCAGCCGAATCCCAAATTTCCGCTCACACTCTAAAAGAGCTGTCTCTTCTTGGTGTTCATGATTTTTCGACTATGATTCCGCAAGATCTTTTCTCATGGAAGAACCTTGCGAGCGTTCAGGGCTTCATTCTCATTATCGTCGGTGGATTTCTTGTTGGGTTCGGCACCCGATATGCAGAAGGATGCACCTCGGGTCATTCGATTCACGGGATCGCGACATTCCAACTTGCTTCGATTGCTGCTACGATTTGCTTCTTCGTCGGCGGGTTGTTTACGACCCATGTTCTTCTTCCACTTATTCTGCAACCGTGAGAGTCTGACAATGTATCTCATCGTTCTCCTTCTTGGAATATTTTTCGGCATGATTCTGACCAACGGTGAGATTATTTCCTGGTTTCGCATTCAGGAAATGTTCCGGTTCGATTCTTTTCACATGTATGGAGTTATCGGATCGGCAATTGTCGTCGGGGCCGTTGCAATGATGATGCTTAAGAAGCTCAACACAAAATCGATTCGGGGAGATGCGATCGCTATCGAAAGAAAGAATCTGAATAAAGGTACCATTATCGGCGGCACTATTTTCGGAATTGGTTGGGCGATGACCGGCGCATGCCCCGGTCCGCTCTATGGTCTGGTCGGCAACGGGTACGGCGTTTTTGCCGTTGCGCTTCTCAGTGCAATTGGCGGCGCGCTTGCGTATGGCTTGATTCGCAACAAGTTGCCGCACTAGGAACTGACAAAGAAAAGTTTAGATTTATCACAATTCTGTTTCATGCTCAATTCCCCGCGTCCGCTATGCGTACGGAGGATATCCGTCCTCTGTTTCATATGCGGCGCGACAATATCATCTCTCACACAATCTAAAGGTGCAGTTATGAATGATCGTCCCGATCTCACTGGAAGGCGTTCCTTCCTCGGAACACTCGCCGCAGGTGCGACAGCACTAGGCTTGTCTGGCCTCGCGCTTGGAAACGAGACGCACGCAACAACGTCTACGCCAAACGCTCCCCCCGATGCATCCTTCGATGCATGGCTCAAGAAAATCAAAGGAAAGCATCGACAGGTGTATGATGCTCCGGAGGTCCATGAGGGCATGGCCCTCGTGTGGTCACGGGTATTCCTGATGACGAATAAACAGGTTGGCGTTGCAGATAATGATATGACTGCAGTGATTGTCTTACGCCATGGAGGAATTCCTATAGCAATGAATGACGGTCTCTGGGAAAAATACAACTTTGGCAAGATGTTTAAAGTCAATGATGATAAGACCAAAGCACCCATGGCCAAGAATAATTTCAGACTCTGGGAAGATTTCATGCTCCCAGAATGCGGTGTCGAATCACTTCAGAAGAGTGGTGTTCTTCTTGGCGTCTGCGACATGGCGCTTACGGTGTACAGTTCATTCGCGGCCAAAGAGATGAACATTGATCCCGCTGAATGCAAGAAGGAATGGGTCGCCGGGGTTCTCCCTGGAATTCAGGTGGTTCCATCTGGTGTCCTTGCGGTCAACCGCGCTCAAGAGCACGGCTGTACCTACTGCTTCGCTGGAGGCGAGTAGTTCCTGAACTGGGCACGCAGTTTCGTTTCTATTCCTGGAACAAGCTGCGTGCTCATTCATTTATTTTTTTGACGGAGTTTGTCTAAGTGATTATGTTTCGCCATTGTCTCATTATAGCGTTCATTTTTTCTTCTTCCCTCAATCTTCGCGCGCAGGAATCGGAGAAACCAGAACAGAGCAACCTTGCTGCTGGGAGGCTCATACCCGCATCGACCTCGATGACAACGGCGTGGGATATCCCTCGCGATCCTGTTTCAGATTTGTCGCTGGAGGGGACCCCAGATGGAGAGGAGATACGGCTGGGATACAGGATATTTACGAACACTCACGGAGAAGCCCCCGGTATCACCGGCAACCTTGTTTCATGCGGGAACTGTCACTTGAATGCCGGACAACGCGAGAAAGCGCTTCCTCTCGTCGGTGTTGCAGAAGTCTTTCCCGAGTACAATAAGAGAGCAGGCAAGGTATTCAGCCTTGAGGATAGGATCGTCGGTTGCTTTCTTCGAAGTGAAAATAGCGGCGCTCATCCTGAATCGATTCTTCAATCAAAAGAGATACGCGCACTCGCTTCGTATATCACGTGGCTTGGAACCGAATATCCAAAAGGCTCCTCCCTTCCCTGGCGCGGACTCAACGTGATCGAAAACGAGAATCGTCTTCCACTCGACAAGCTTGACACAAAGAAGGGGGAAAAGTTATTTGTGTTGAATTGTTCCAACTGCCATGGAACCGACGGTCAGGGGGTGCAGATCGGAGATAAGAAAGCCGGACCATTATGGGGACCGTCATCGTGGAATGACGGTGCCGGCGCTTCGCGTATCTACACGCTTGCCGGATTCATCCGCTACGCAATGCCATATCTCAATCCCGGCATTCTCACCGATGAGGAAGCGCAGCACATCGCAATGTACATCAACTCCCAGGTCAGACCCACCTTCATGCATAAAACGGATGACTATCGCACGGAGCCACTTCCTCCTGATGCCGTGTATTATCGGGGGGCAGGAGGCACAACGGACAACTTGAGGGAAAAGCGTTAGATATCTTGAGTAAGGAAAACATCGGGTAATCTTTCAACGGTTCTGCTCTACCCCGGCCCGGACAAACAGGGAAACCTCACAAGTTTCCCATCCTTGCAACTCTTCTGCCTATCCCAATTCTCCCAATCCGTAGTGCAACGACAGAGCAGCCGTACATATCCATCCGAACTGAATGAACAATTCCTCGTGCAACAGCAGCCAAAAGAGCCTCATTTAGAAAATGTCCCACCCAAAACCCTGCCCAACCATCATCACTGAAAAATAACGTAAACAGGTAATTGTTGCTTTCCCAATCCTGGCCTACCTTGCTGACGTCGAGGATAACCGTGGTGTGTCTGGGGGCATCATAATCGGCAGCACACCCAACAATGTAACTCAAGTGATAAAGGACTGATATCATGAGAACATCCGTCATAGTATTCTCCACTCTCATCATCATCTGTTCCGGGAATGCAGTGCAAGCGCAAGTCTCTCAGGAATGGGCAGCCATCTACAATGGAGATGGGAATCGCGAAGATTACGCCCGGGCCCTGGTCGTCGATGACTCAGGCAACGTGTATGTCGCCGGCTCAAGTTGGGGGAATGGTACCGATATGGACTATGTGACCATCAAATATGATCCATCTGGAAACGCCCTTTGGACTCGCCGTTACAACAACATTGCTGAGAACGGAACCGATAATGCCCGTGCCATTGCTGTGGACGATTCCGGGAATGTGTATGTCACAGGCGGTAGTTCCGGAGGGGCTACCTACGGCGATGTAACCACCATAAAGTACGATCCATCGGGAGCGGAACTATGGGTGAGCCGTTACGACTCTCCCTGGCATCAGAGTGAGGGAGCAAACGCCATCGCTCTGGACGGAGCCGGCGGAATTTACGTCACCGGCTCAAGCTACCGGGGAGGGAATGGACAGGATTACGTCACCATCAAGTATTCTGCGGCGGGCATTGAGCAATGGGTTGCCATCTACGCCGGGCCGGGAAACTATCATGACGATGCCTATGGTATTGCCACCGATCCTATCGGAAACGTGTACGTCACAGGACGCAGTTTTGGGAACGGAACGGACTTCGATTACACCACCATCAAGTACAATTCTCAGGGCGATTCTCTCTGGGTTGCGCGCTACAATGGTCCGGATAACAATGTGGATGAGGCGTACGCTCTAGTCGTCGATGACTC
>QKGJ01000144.1 GCA_003251275.1 Ignavibacteria bacterium | reverse complement strand
AGTTCTCTTGTTGAACCTCGGAAACCTCGGTCGGCTTTTTGGTGGCGTAAATAAAATAGGAAGATGCTGCCAGAAATACCACCGCAAACACCAGTGAATTCATCCACAGGAAGGCTGTGCCCGATCCTCCTAAAAACTGACCAAGATATAAATCGTCGGAAGAGAAGAAATACAGGGTCGCACAGGCAAGTGCGTTATTCACGGCGTGCGCTATAATGGAGAGACTGAGATTCCTTGTCCGATAGACGAGGAGCCCGAAGAAAATTCCGAGGGCGGAAACCGCAACGAGAGAGAATGGATTCAGGTGAAACATCCCAAAAATCGCGCCCGCAAGAATCGCCGCCTGCCAGCCACCAATGCTCTCTTCAAACGAGCGTTGTACCAATCCCCTGAAGAGGACCTCTTCACACACAGCAGGGGTAAATGCAGCGACGAGAAGAACGAAGACAAATTCCCAGGGCGTACTGGACGCGATCAAAAGAACATACATCCCCTCCATCATGTCTTGCAATTGCTGCACAATTCTCCGCACCGCGTCAGGCAATGGGATTGCATCTTGCAGAACCATATATCCTTGCAGAACTTGCTGGAGGGCAATCACAGCAATGATCGTTGCAAGAAGGAGCTTCCAATCCGGAAGTTGCAGCCGTGCTACCTGGTACGACCCATACCGGACTTTCGAGAGAAAGAGTGTCGGAAGAAGGAGAAACAATATCTGGCCGAACATTGTCGCGAGGCGGAATGCAGTTGCATCCCCGGGACCCGGACGCAAGCCAACGACCAGCAGCGCCGCGATGCCCCCGACGATTTGATATGAAATGAAAAGGGATACGAGAGAAAGGAGTCCAAAGGCCAAGGGGGGCAGGCCTTTAACATGATCTGTAAGTGTTTTTCGTGGTGCTGGTGAAGGAACGGGCGGCTGAACGCTTGCGTCTTGCATTACGTGTTCGCCTTGATCATCGCCGCAAGAAGAGGAATCATGATTTCGTGATGGCCAGCAAAATAGTACCCGCGGCCTCCGTCCTGTGTCGGTCGCAAGC
Organism: Ignavibacteria bacterium; assembly: GCA_003251275.1. GTDB lineage: Bacteria > Bacteroidota > Ignavibacteria > UBA10030 > UBA6906 > SZUA-287. Next base: position 6,120 of record QKGJ01000144.1, on the reverse strand, counting down.
GCACGTTCATCGTTGGTCTATAATGATTGTTCATATCAAAAACTGCGGTGGTAAATCCCTTTGCTTTTGCGCCGAGGTTACGCGCAACGGTCAACGCCTTGAGGAATACTTCAGGAAGAATGACGGCGGAGCCGACGTTGAGCACTACCCCTCCGCCCGTTAATTGTGAACAGAGTTCTGAAAGCACCTGAAAATCCCGAAACGAAAGTTCACCCGTTGCGGCACCATTCATTGTCGGCTGTTGATGAATGATGTCCGTCCCGATTGCCGCATGCACGGTCACAGGAATGTCATTGGCATAGCAATGTGCCAAAATGCTGACATCCGCATTGGGAGCTTTCTCCGCCAACAGTCGCTCTCCCAACGCCTCCCCATATCCTGCATCAGATTTTCGGTATGCCTCTGCGAGTGTTCCGTTAATGAACTCGCCGGTTTCCCGTGCCATCCCGAATGTTCCATCGAGCAAATTGATGGCAACATCCTCTGAGGTCTGTCCCCAGAGCGCCGTCTCGACGTCGTGAATCGCCGCTGCGCTGTTCATTGCCACAGCAGTGACAATGTCATCCTTTATCAGGTCGATGACAATGGGGGTGAGTCCAACCTTCACCACATGCGCTCCCATCATAAAGATGACCGGCTTCTTCTTCCTACGGCTTGCAACAATATCTTCTACAAGGCTGCGTAAGTCTTCCGCAACAAGAATATGAGGCAGGGATTCTGCAAAATCCTTGAACAATCCTTCCTTCCCGTCGAAGACTTTGCCAAAATCGGAAGGACGCACCTTGCTCTTCCGCTTCTTGACAGAGATCGTCTTGATTTTGTTGAAATCCGAACGCTTGAATTTCGTCATGAAGTCACTTTATGCGCGATGTGAGATTTCCTTTGAGGCCAGAATATTGCACCAGCTCGGAATCGATAGAGCCAACGATGACCTTGGTGTTGACCCGAACTGGAATTTTCAATTCATCATCAGATAGCCAGATAACAATGCGGCCTTCTGAGCGGAAGAGACCACCTTCCTTCACGATCGGCTCAACAACAATGGTGCGGAATGTCCCCGCTTCCACTTCCAGCTCCTGCCGCCCGAGGAGACGCACAAAGAGTTCGTTGCTTTTATCTTTGTAGAAATTGAAGAGCGTCGGCCCCTGGCCTTTCGCGTATACTGAATAGTCGATCGTGCGAGCATAATAGAAGGCAGACATGATATCATGAACATACGGCGGGATCTTGTACTCACCTTCGCTTGTGCGTGCGACTCCATTGACCTGATCGAAGTCTGCAATGAAATCGCGCTTGTAACTCCCCTCCCGAATATGTTGCTCGAATCTCCACGGGGCAAGGGTTTCTACATCGATGAAGGTATAATACCAGTCTTCCACCTTGTATATCCAGTTGAAACTCGGATGGGAGTTTACCGTGAAGTCGACCCGGAAACATTTGCGCCCCGCAATGGTATCCGTCTTCGCAACCGCCATCACCGCCTGACCCGCATTAATAGGACCGAAGTTGACGTCGAAGACAAGCCTCTCACCGACATCAAACGCATTATTCTCCAGTTTGCGGAACTGAAAAGCCTTCAGCGAATCTTCAACACGACCGAGCGAATCGGCGTGACGCCTTAGTGAATCAGCAATGATCGATGCAACCTGGGCCCAATGTATTGAGTCGGCGCGAAACTGGGCGATACTGTCCTGTCGTGCCTTTTGTATCGCGGCCTTGGTTTTCTTCTGCGCGGTAGCCTTTGATTGGGCAATGGAATTCCCCGACACATGCAAAAAAAGCATGACGCCCAATGCGGCTCCATATAAGCATATCGGAATCTTCATATTCATGAGCTTTCCCCCTTGCGCTCGAGAATTGAACGGTTCATTAGTTGCGTAGCTGCCATGAATACATCTTCTACTTCGATAGTGTCCATACAGTTGCACTGCGGCAAACTCTGTTCGATACAGTCGGTGCACTCCAGCGGTCGGTCGGGAACAAAGACGCGTTTTTTTGATGTGCACGGCCCCCACCTTCTCTCGCTCATCGGTGTGTGTTGAGGGTAGAGACCGATGACCGGCGTTCGCATTGCTGCTGCCACGTGAATCGGACCAGTGGAGTTGGAAACAAAAAGGGCTGCATCCCGAATCAGAGCGGCAAATTGACGTAGATTCATTTTACCCACGAGCGGAACGGCGTTTCTGTGCGCAGCCCGAACAACTTCACTCACCTTCACATTTTCCGATTCCGTTCCGGTCACGATCACCTGCAGTTTACTTTCTCTGTGAAGCCGGTCAGCAAGTTCTCCAAACCTCTTTGTGCTCCAATCCCGCGCCGATCCTCCACTCCCCGGGTGAATGATTGCATACGACCGGCCTAGATCAATGCCGGCAGTTTCTGCAATCCCGCGGATTTCCTTTTCTTGCAGATCGGAAATATGGATGTGAAACTCAGGCGCTCCGTTGACCTGACATCCGAGTTCCTGCAACAAACGAAGATTGTACTCGACTTCATGCTTTTTCGCATCCTTCCGATGCTCATAGACCCGCCTGTTAAAAAGCATCGAATAGTACCGGTAACCGGTTCCGATACGGACGGGAATTCTCGCTCGGAAAACAAGCCATGCGAGCCTGATGGTCGGGTACACAACAATGACAGCGTCAAACTTCCTTTCCCGTAGCGATGCAACCATAGTGCCAAAAGGGACGAGCTGGTCATCTGCATCGTACCAGATTAGTTCATCCAAATATGGATTATCGATGACGATCTCTCCGGTATAGGTGCGTAGTAGCATCGCAATATGGGCGTCGGGATAGCGTTTGCGCAATTCGGGGAGCATTGGAAGGGTGAGAACCACATCGCCGAGACGGTCAGTCCGGACGATCAGAATTCGTTTAATGGTGAGTACTGTGTCAGGTACGGGAAGGGACAACTGGGAAGAACTCCGGCATCGTTGATAACCGCAGCAATATAATGGATGGACACTTCAATTTCAATAATTCAGGATTCGGAAGTTTCTTCATTTAACTCTCCACGAGCAGCATTTGCCAAGCCAAAGCCATGTGTTTCGAGATCCTTCTTCTCATGAAGGAGCGTCTGATTGTACTCCATAAATTCTTTCAACGAGGCTCCTTGTGCCGAAGCCTCCTTCATGTTTCGGTGGTTTTCTGCAAGCAATCGATCAATCTCCTGTTTGCGCATGAGGACGAGGCAGTGTTCGGCAATCATCCATGGATCGGGTTCGTCCGGAGAAGCGCCCCTCTCAGCCCACCCCGCACTCAATTCATATTTGTTAAAGACGATGTCGGCAATGAAGTGCTTCATTTGCTCATCCTCCACCTCATTAACGAGCGCTGCAACATCCCATTCCTTCCCTTCTTCCAGGTGGTGGAGAATCATCTCATTCACTTGTTTGATGTGTGAATCCGAAAATTCTTCCGGTCCGCAGTTGTCAAAAATAGCGGTGGCCATTTCCGGGCCGTGCTCCAACATTAGCTTTACCAGATCACGCTCGAGTGTAGGCACCCGTAGCGATTCTCGGGCAGGCTGTGCGGATCCTTCGGCCTCCACCCGCCTCTGGCTCTCCGCGACGCGAATACGCTGGCGGTTCTTACCAGAGAGTTTCTCCAACTCCTGATGCAACGTTGATTCGTAGAGGCCGTATTTTTCCGCAACGTGCTTGATGTACAGACCGCGTTTCAATTGGTCGGGGATCTTCGCTATCGTCTCCACGATCGATCGCACTGCCTCCGCCTGCCCTTCGGGTGACGAAAGCATCCCCCGTTCCTGAAAGACAGTTGTTTTGAAATCAAGAAAACTGACAGCCTGGCCTAGCAATTCATCGAATGCTTCAGCCCCCTTCTCCCGGACAAACGTATCAGGATCGTTGCCGGCTGGCAAAGACGCAACCTTCACGTCCAGACCCTGTTCGATGATAAGATCAACGCCACGCATGGCGGCCTTAGACCCGGCAGAGTCTGCATCGTAAACAATCGTGATGTTCTTTGCGTACCGACCGATGAGTTGAATTTGTTCCGCGGTCAACGCTGTTCCGCTCGATGCGACAATGTTCCTTATCCTTGCCTGATAGGGAGTTATTAGATCAGCATACCCTTCTACAAGGATTGCATACTCCTTCTCTCTGATCGCCTCCTTTGCCTGGAAAAGGCCGTAGAGAGTCTTGCTCTTAATATAGATAGGGGTCTCTGGGGAGTTGATGTATTTCCCCAATGGGTCATCTTCGCGCATTTTGCGGGCGCCAAAACCGACTATGCGTCCGGTGGGAGAAAAGAACGGGAAGATCGCTCTTCCCCGAAAGCGATCATATACGCCTGAGCCATCATCCCTCCGCACCGCAAGTCCCGCTTTCTCCAAAAGGGATAGCGAGACCTTCTCGTTCTCCGCATGCCTGGTTAGATCATCCCAAGAATTCATCGCGTAGCCCAAGGCGAATTTCTCTATCGTCTCATCGCTAAAGCTGCGATGATAAAAATATTCCAGTGCAAGCTTGCCTTCCACGGTCTTGAGAAGGTTGTGCCTGAAGTGCCGCGAGGCAATCTGACACACATCGTAGAGAGCCTCATTTTCCGTCGCACGCTCATCGTCGTGACGGCCCTCCTCAGGGAGTGAAACTCCGACGCGTTCTGCGATTGTCCGGACAGATTCGACGAACGAGACTTTGTCGAGCTCCATCAGGAATGTGAAGACGTTCCCGCCGACACCGCAGCCAAAGCAGTGGTACATCTGGCGGTCCGGGCTCACGTTAAACGACGGAGTCTTTTCCTGGTGAAATGGACAGAGGCCAACGTAGTTCTTTCCGCGTTTTTTCAGCGCCAGATACGATGAAATGATATCAACGATATCGGCAGCGTTGCGGATCTCGTCTATTTTAGAATCGGGGATTCTCACGAGTGGAGCACTTGGAGTGATTGAGTAGATGAAATTTACGGATTGCTAAGCGGATTGGCAAATGGACGGATTCGACAATAGGAGTGTCGTCAACTCCTCATGCAAAGAAGATTCGGGGGTGTGCTCCACTGCACTTGGGCCTGAACTTGGGTGAAAAACAACAACACTGCGAAACCAAATACTGTCTTCTTCAATTTCAATCTCCTTTCTTCACAACGAAGGAAAATGAAAGGGAGCCGATCTCGGCTCCCTTCAAAGAAGAATTCCCTTTGCTATTTCATCAACATCAGCTTACGGGTTTGTGTGAACTTGCCTGCTTCAATCTTGTAGAAATAGAATCCTGTGGAGAGCGAACTCGCATTCCATCGGACACTGTGCGCTCCGGCAGTTTGCAATCCATTCACGAGCGTCGCCACCTCCTGTCCAAGAAGATTGTAGACCTTCAGGGTCACAAACTGTGCTGATGGAATACTGAACTCGATGGTCGTGCTCGGGTTGAAGGGGTTGGGGTAGTTTTGCTCAAGACGGTAACTCGTCGGCACGTTGCCTCCCCCGACAGATGTAGGACTGACAGGCGTGATCGTCAGGTTTACATTCTCAATGTTGAATGTGCTTGCTGAGATCGATCGTGTAGTCGAACTGCTGACATATCCGTCGCGGTCAGCAAAAATCGTAATGCTTCCTGATGAGACGGCATCGATAGCATAGAGGCCATTCGCATCGGTGAGGCCGTACCCAGCCACACGTCCATCGGACGTCAGGGCAATGAGATTCACCCCGTCAATGTTCCCGAGTCCGGGAGCTGTGACGCGTCCGCTCAAGCGCGCAACGCCGCCGTTGTGAATCGGGGCTACGCAGATGTCGATGCCCGTTATATTACCGCTCACATTCACCGTATCGGCGTCATGCCAGCGAACCATGCCGCATACTCCGGCCTTATAAAACGATGGGGCGTACCCACTGAACGGAAGAGCAAGGACATAGTAATCGCCCTCATAGACTTCGGTAATGCTATAGACGCCAAGCGAATCGGTATGGCCAAATCGCGCACGTTGCGCCCAGCCATTATGATGAACCGGAATGAGAACAATCCGCGAGGGAACTCCTGCCCCGGTCGAGTCCTGGACCATACCGCTAATGCTGTTTTGTGGCACTGGTCGAACCGCAAGCGAAAAGTCGATGCCGCTCGTATCTCCGGAAATGCTAATGATGTCGGCTTCCGCCGGATTG
>QKGJ01000309.1 GCA_003251275.1 Ignavibacteria bacterium | reverse complement strand
TTGAAAACCTGATGAGATTGAGGCTTGGATGTTGCCTGATTCGGCCGCAATATTTCCAAACTGTTCAGGGTGCGAATAGCCGATCCAAAGGGATATATTCCCTCCGTTTGATGCGCCCAGGAGCGCGCGTTGGGTCGGATCGCGCCGTGTTCTATACCGCTGGTCTATGACAGGCATCAACTCATTGATGATGAATGTGGTGAACTGATTCTGCTGGCTGCCAGCGTACTCTTCCGTTCTGTTGACCGGAGGTACGAATACCGCGATCATCGGATCGATTCGTTGCTCCTGGATCAGATAATCAAGAACATTATTTGCGTTGGCAAGGCTGACATACTCCAGCCCGTCGTGAATAAGGACAAGAGGAAAACTGTCGAGTGAAGTTGAATAGAAGGGGGGAGTGTACACGCGAACTGTTCTTGAATTTCCGAGCGATGGTGAATAAAATACCGTGTCGGACAAAGCTCCATGCGGGATTCCGGGATAGAAGGAGATTTCTGGCGCAGCAATGTACAAAGGCATCTGCAATTCCGAGTTCGGTCCGAAGCCACCCGACACTGTGCGCGGATTTCGGGGATCCAGAATCCATGTCGACCCGTTGAGAACATATTTATAGTCGAGGCGAGCATCGGATTCAAACGTCTTTGAGAAATACCAGAAATCTGTCGGGGAGATGCGTGACATCAGGTAGGCATTTGGATTCCAAGAGTTCGCATCCCCTGGAACCGAGACTGTTGCTGCCCCTCCTCGATAATAAAAATGAGCCATCGTGTCGGCTTCGAGAATCGGCGATACCGGATGGGCTGCAACATAGGTATTGACGAGAGCCGTGCGGACTGAATCAGGGGACGCGAAGACTTGATTGAGGAAATCCTGGAACGACTGTCCATTCGCACCTGTTCCCAGGAACATTATGAGAGCAACCAAGGAAGAGGTCAATTTCATGGTTGTGAAAAAGAAGTGTACATCAATGTAGCAAAAGTGATTCCCGCTAGCAACTGCATGGACGGTTGCCCATAGGGACATCCGTTCGTATATTGGACTCAAGTGGAAAGAACATTAGGAGAACCAATGGCGCAATGTACATCTTGTGGGAGCGATCTCTCGGGCTCTCCCCGATTCTGTCCCGCGTGTGGGAGTCCGGTTGACCGCAAAGAATCAACTCATGACGGTTCACCGACGGAAACGGGACAGCCGAAGAAGAGTTTCAAAGGAGGAGCGATCGCGTTTCTCCTGATTGCGGGGGTGGGACTGGGGATTTATTTTTCGGTGATCAACCCTTCTGAGAATGATATCATTAAAACACAACCGATGGTTGAACAACCGTTCAATTATGATTCCAATTTTGTTGAAATGGTTGACATCCACGCGCGAGAAGAAGGTGCTGATCTGGTCATTCCTCTTTCGGCCGTTAGGGAAGCCAAACTCGTTCGCTTCAAGTACACCGGAGGGAAGACGGACAGGTACGTCATGGCCTACATTGCGCCCAACGGAAAACTTGTTACAGCAATGAGCATCAGCGACCATTGCGGTTCGACAGAGTTTAAGATAAAGGACAATCAAATCTATTGTGCCCATTGCCCATCACACTGGGACATGCTCACCATGGAAGCATATGCCTGTTGTGCCCCCTATTATCCCGACCCCATTCCATCAAGAGTTGATCTTGCCAAGGATGAAATCCGGGTGAAGAAGGAAGTGATCAATAATTGGGCAGGGCGGCTGTAATAATTAACGGATCAGAACCATCGTTCGCGTTACGATCGATCCGCCTCTCGACAGGCTGTAATAGTAGATGCCCGAGGCAAGAGTGGAGGAATAAACCACCTCATGTTCGCCTGATTCAAAGACCCCATCCGCAAGTGTAGCCACTTTCCTTCCTAGAACGTCATCGACGGTCAACGTGATACGAGACCTATCCTTCAGATGAAAGCGGATTCTCGTGGATGGATTGAAAGGGTTTGGATAGTTCTGGAAAAGAACGAACTCTCCTGGTCCCCTTCTTGCTTCGTCTGTAAAAGCACTGCCAAGGTTTCGATAATACTGTATTCCCCCTTTTGTTGTACCAACAAACAGGTCTGGAAAACCATTGCCATCGATATCGGGCAATGAAGGAGAGGCCTGTGTCAAAGGCTGTGTATTCGCGAAGTGATTCGTCACCCGGACATAGGTTGGGGCAGACGGAGTTCCTGTGTTCTGATAGTATTCAATCCGTCCCTCCGCAGTTCCGATAAACAAATCGATATCTCCGTCTCCATCAATATCCCGAAATGCAGGAACTGAGTTTTGTCCCGCAATAATATTCTGAAATGATGTTGTTTCCAGAATGGGTTGGAAAAGGGTTGGCGAGCCCTGGTTCCGATATAATGACAATCGTCCGTTCGATTTTCCACCAAACAGGTCGAGATCACCGTCGCCATCGATGTCAACAAGTGCTGGAGTAGCCCAATTGCCGACATTGATGCTATCAACCGTTGAAGGTTCAGGAACGAAGACCGCAGAGGAGGCCGTCCCGATGTTCCTATAGAACTTCACCCGGCCATCGAACGTCCCCACCAAAAGATCGTTGTCACCATCGCCGTCAACGTCTGCGAACGTGGGAGCAAATCCGAACCCGCCTCCAATCTGCTGATACATTGTATCTCTCAGGTCAAACGCTGGTGCGGTCGCCGTTCCCAGGTTTTCAAAGTAGAAAATCTTTCCGTTTAATGTGCCTATGAAAAGATCGGAGTCCCCATCGGCATCGATATCAACAAACCGAGGATGAGCATTTGAACCGGCATCGATCATCGAAAGAAAATTATCTTGCTGTCTCTGAAGATTCGGAGATACGGCAGTACCGGAATTTTGGTAAAAAATAAAGCCACGTGTTTGCGTTAACCCGCCTAACACCCCGACAAACATGTCCAGGTCTCCGTCGTTATCAATATCGACGAACGATGTTTGATTTAATCCATTCGTGAGAAGAGGGTCATTCAAGGGAAAATATGCTGTGCCGCATTGCATCTGTGGCTGGGAGGGCGTACCTGCGTTACGCACCTCGAAGATACCATTCCAAAAAATATCACCTGCGTAAAAGTCCTGATCACCATCACCGTCAATGTCTGCGAAACGGTATGCGCTGGCTCCGTGCAGGGGCCGTGTGGGACCGGAGAAGCAGGAGTCGCCGAAGAGGAGGATCGATTCCCAGGCACTCGACGCGAATGAATAATTCGGATTGAATGAACTTCCTACATTCCGATAGAAATTAATTGACCCCGAGAAATTGCTGGAGAAAAAATCAAGATCCCCATCTGAGTCAATATCGGCGAACGCAGGGATACTGCTCTGACCACCAAAAACAGCCGTGCCTGCGGAATCGAGAAGGGTTGAATGGAGCGTTGAGAAAACCGGCGATTGGTTGGTTCCAACATTCTTGTAGACATGGACTCCGCTGAAAAGGCTATCCTCCGTAACCATATCAACGAGACCATCGCTATCATAATCAAGAAATAGGTACCAAACGGCAAACTGTGGAAATGTAATTGAACCATTATCCAATTCGAAGTCCGGTGCCGTCGCTGTTCCTCCATTGCGGTAGAAATCTACGGTAAGATCGCCATCCATAATCACAAGATCGAGGTCGCCGTCCGAATCGATGTCGACAAACTGATAGTTGGGGGTGTTAATGCCACCTGCAAAAGGAAGATGCAATTGCTGGCCAAATGCCGTAACTGGAATCGATCGCGTTTCTCGCACGAACGACTGTCCCCAAACACCATGAATAAAAAGGACAAGAAAGACCGAGAGTGAAAACGCGCGGGGGTTCATCTCTGAAATATCAAAAAAAGGATGGGTCACTGCAACCCAGTTGACTTCAGGACTGTAAATTGCTACACTCCACATACCTTCTTCTACAGTCTGTTCTCTTCATCCCAACCATTCAATGGAGGCCGCTATGATGCGTTTCTTCTCCATCGGACTTTTACTGGCAACAATATCCTGCTTTGTTGTTGCTGGTGATGTACCCACCCGCGATAATCTTGCAAGAACCCGAATGACGCACCAGATCCAGGCCATTCTGGATTCGATATCCGCAACCAATATCCATCGGTATCTTGACACGCTCGTCAGCTTCCAATTTCGTCATACAGTGGATGACACTACATCGCTCACGACCGGGATGGGGGCAGCACGCCGCTGGATATTGAGCAAGTTTCAAGAGTTTAGTGTCGCGTCAGGAGGAAGGCTCCAGCCGCAGTATTTCGATTTTGATGCGAATATATGTATCGGGGTCAGTCTTCATCGAAATGTAATGGCAATTCTCCCTGGAACTGTCACACCGAACAGGTACTTTATCGTGAGCGGGCATATGGACACACGGGGGGATCCAAACAACTCGTGCGCGCACGGCATTTTCTCACCGGGGGCGGTGGATGACGGTTCCGGGACAGTCATCTCTCTTGAGCTCGCCCGTGTTATGAGCCAATACCAATTCGAGTCATCGATAATTTTTATGACAGTCACCGGTGAAGATGAGGGATTGTTTGGGAGCGAGGCTTACGCAGCGTTTGCAGAGAATTCTGGACAACGCATCGATGGAATGATCACGAATGACGTTGTGGGGAATATCGTTGGTCAGAATGGGATCATCGATAGCACAAGCGTGCGGCATTTTTCCTCACAAGCCGATGCAACCCCTCATCGGCAGATGTCCAGATATATGAAGCTTACCTCCGAGTTCTTTTACCCGGAGATGACAGTGAATTTGATTCCTGCTGTTGATAGGCCGGGGAGAGGAGGAGACCACCAGTCATTTCAGAATCATGGATTCACAGCAGTTCGTTTTGTTGAGCCAAACGAGAACTTTGCGAACCAACATACCCCCACCGACCTCGTAGAGAATATGAGTCCGGCCTACACCGCGAGAGTTGCCAGGGTCAACGCTGCTGGTCTCGCCTCCTTGTTGAATGCGCCTGAAAAACCTTCCACCCCAACTGTGTTCGATCCTGGTAATGGGACAGAACTGATCGTGCAATGGACAAGCACGAACACGGAACCTGATCTTGCGGGATATCGTATTGCAGTACGGGATTCCGGCGGGCTTTTCTATAATACAATCATCGATGCAGGAAATATGAATGCAGACACCATAGCAGGCCTTACTCCTGGCGTGTCTGTGTACATTAGCATTTCGGCGTATGATACTTCTGGAAATGAAAGCATCTTTTCGACCGAAGTGCTGGCGCACCCTTCGGATACACCTCCTCCTCCCGGGGGAGTAGCCTCCACCTCTTTTGCATCAAACATCTCGCTTTCGTGGGTCCCGAACCCGCAAACGATCAATGTGACGAAGCACAGGATTTACCGAAGCACGAGCAGAACCTCAGGTTTTTCAGTGTACGATTCCGTTCTCGTTCCTAGTGTGGAGTATACAGATAATGCGGCTGCAATAAATACATTGTACTTCTATCAGGTGCGGGCGGTGGATTCTGATGGCAGCGAGAGTGGGCCTTCGACTACCACCCCTGGGCAATTGGTCACGCACGACCTGGGTGTCCTGGTGGTCGATGGGACACGGGATGGATCCGGCAGCGCGCTTGCACCAACTGATGCCATGGTGGATTCTATCTATCAAACACTCGTGGCGGGATTCACAGTTGGCGGGGAGTGGGATGTGGCTGATAGTGTCAGTGATAATATTAGAATTTCAGATGCGGAAATGGGCAGATACTCCACGGTGGTGTGGCATACTGATGTTCGGGGAAGCGAGCAGGTGTTTCGTGATACGACAGCAATCAGGAAGTACCTTCAGCAAGGAGGGCGATTGGTTCTTGGGGGATGGCGGCTGTCAGGCTCGCTCAAATTGATCGCGAATGTTGGGACAAGTTTTTTTTCTCCGGGGAGTTTTGTCCCAACTTTCCTCAAGGTTGACTCAATGGTAACAAGTGGTGCAATCCAGGCAGATTTTTTCCAGGCCCTAAGCAATGCAGGCAGCTATCCAAATATTCTAGTCGATAGTATTCGAATAGCGTTTTTTAACGGAACAATTCCGAACATGGATGTTGTCTTACCACCGTTCGCCGATCCCTCGGTGTCAGTGCTCTATTCGCATCATGGAAAACTCATGCTTCCTCCGTTTGAAGGGAGCCCTGTGGCATGGCGATACCTCGGGACCGATGCAAAAGTTATCGTGTTTGACTTTCCCTTGTACTATATGAAAACCCCGGAAGCGGGATTGGCTCTCCGTCAGGCTCTCGTCGATCTTGGTGAGACGGTTGGGGTAGAGGAGGATCGCGAAACGCTACCCGGGGTATTCGCCCTGCACCGGAATTATCCAAACCCGTTCAATCCCACAACCATGATCACATATGATTTGCCGGCCGCGAGCAATGTGGTTCTCTCGATCTACGACGTATTAGGCCGTGAGGTGCGGATGCTGGTGGACGAACTGAAAGAAGCAGGGGTTGAAAGGGTCTTGTGGAACGGTCTGAACAACAAGGGTGTCGCAGTTGCGAGCGGAACGTATTTCTATCGAATGCAGGCTTCCGCCGCGCAAGGAGAGACCACCTCTTTTGCGGCAGTGAAAAAAATGCTGCTCATCCGTTAGTCGGAGGAATTGTTCCCGACCAGTTTGTTCCCAAGACCGAAAGAAGGCTTGGGAAAAGATCCTTGTGAATATTGTTGCTGCTGCCTTGACCATCCAATCCTTTACGTGTTGATATGACCAGGCTGAGACCTGCCAGTGCTCGCGCCGGTCTCAGGTGTTCACAAGTCCCATTGACCTGTTCTTTCCTGTAGGTCGAAACGTTGGACTGTTTGTGGTTCGCGTAGCCGTACCCGGGAGCCTTCATTCCCGTAGTTTCTTTTTTCCCTCACATCTCTTCTCGCTAACCGCAGGTATTCCTTTTCTACTTGTCCTTTCAATGCCAGTGCTGTGGACTGTCAACTTAGCTTTTCTTAGGCGGATAGGGGCGGGAGTTTTGTGTTCGAATTATTAGTCCGCCGTTTATGTTCTCCGCTGCCACTCTGTAGAATATTTTGTAGAGATTACAGTTGCGGAGCGAGAGACCAGGCCTTCCACAACCGGCGGATGTAGTACCCTGCAGATTCTCACTGACTAAATTCCGTCATATTTATGACAAATCCGTGACAAGATCTCTCACCAACTAGGATATTATGTGGAAAAGGAGAAAATATATGAGGTCAAT
>QKGJ01000243.1 GCA_003251275.1 Ignavibacteria bacterium | reverse complement strand
CATCGCGCTTCCACCGGAAGTACCCCCCAGATGTAGATCTTGTCCTTCGGCCAGTAATAGGCGAAACCGAGGAGTACGCCGTATATCGCCCCCGAGGCACCTATGATCGGCGTGAAGGGGTTCATGAACGACATAAGCGCCGCAACAAAACCGCTGACGAAGTACAAACCAAGAAACCTTTTGCTTCCCAAGTGCATCTCCATGCGCGGACCGAAAAAGAAGAGTCCGAGCATGTTGAAGAGAATATGGTACGTATCCCCGTGCAGGAACATGTAGGTAATAATGGTCCATGGCTTTGTAACAATAAAGGCGGGGACGAATGCAAACTCGCTCGTAATAACAGGACGAAGCAACTGCAATCCAAACACAACCAGGTTTGCTATCAAAAGACGGAGAACCCACGCAGTCATGAAAATCATTTTCGATGGCGCTCTAGGATGGCTGATTATTCTTCATTTGCAAGTATTTTTCGCATTTTCCGCGTAGCAATCTAGCCATTGGGCTGGAGAGAAGCAAGAAAGTTGCTGAGAGCACTCAAGTGTCACTTCAAAATCTCGTCCAGCTAATCCTGTTCCCCACTTCGATGCCATACCGATCTGCGAATCCCGCCGCCACCTCGACAACATACTGTGCAGGTTTGGTGGATGTATACGAAGTATCGGATAACGGTTGCGTGAATGGATACAGGGTAACTATCTCACGGTTACTATTCACGAAGATAATATCAAGTGATGCGTAAGTGTTACGCATCCAAAATGAACGGTGTTCTTCGTTCTGAAAGACAAAGAGCATGCCGTGCATTTCCGGAACAACCTTCCTGTTCATGAGCCCAATCGTTATGGCGGCTTCGTCGGCAGCAATTTCGATTGCGATAGTGACAAGGTTTTTTCCAGAGGGAGAGACAAACCGAAGCTCTCCGTCCTTTCTGAACCCGTACGCCTCTTGCTCAGTCCGGGTTGAAGCAGAGGTTTCTTGCTTATTATAGGATTGTTGCAAAACCACGATTGCACCTCCACCAATGAGGATCGCTACTGCAATAACAATAACTTTCCTTAACAGCCTCTTTGGCTGCCCCGCTCCCCTCTGAACGTTCTTCTTCACGTCAGGCCATTCATGACGACGTCGATACTTTGTATTTCAGACGATGAATCCGACGAATTGATTCATCGATGCGAGTTTCATTAAGGATGCCCTTCGAAAGGTGTCCGGTCATTATCGTGATGACCTTGGGGATAATTTCCGGGTCGTTTGCCATGTTGTTGCCAAAGGCAAGAATATCAACTCCCGCGTCGATGGCAAGTTGGACAGAGGTCTCCAACCCATACCGATCGGCGATTGCCTTCATCTGCATGTCATCCGAAATAACGACGCCACGAAAACCAAGTTGCTCTCTGAGCATTCCATGAATGATCTGACGTGAAAGCGTCGCGGGATATTTCTTATCGAATGTTGCATTGAACACGTGTGAGGTCATGACCGCATCTGCTAGTCCCTCATCGATCAACGTCCGATAAGGAATCAACTCCTCCTCACGCCAGGTCTTCGTTACATCCACAAACTCAAGATGCGTGTCTGCGCTGGAACTGCCATGACCGGGGAAATGCTTCAGGGTGCAGAGGACGCCTTGCGAATGGTGAGCGTTAATTACCTCGCGTGCATGTGCTGTAACGACCGCCGAATCGTTCGAGAAACTTCTCTCCTTCTTTCCAATAATCGGATTGTCGGGGTTGATGTTCAGATCGACACAGGGGGCGATATTCAGTGAAATTCCAGCTTTTTTCAGCGTTTTGGCCGTTGTGAGAGCTGCCTCACGTGTGGCAGACGGATCGTTTTTTTGCCCGAGGACTTGCGCCGAAATCGATGGCGGGAAGCCGCGCTCCTCTTTCAACCGGTTGACTTTTCCCCCTTCTTGGTCAATCGCAATTAACAAGGGCGATGGAGCTGCTGCGCGCAATTCGTCGGTCAGCTGGCGGAGTTGTTCCGGGTTTTCAACATTCATGACGGGGGAATTGTTGGCAACGTCTATATCAAACAGAATAATCGATCCGATGTCGTACCGCTTGAGCTGGTTGATGATGGGATGGCCACGAGTGAGTCGCGTTCCGCGAAAACCCGTCATCAACATCTGGCCGCATTTCTGTTCTATGGTTAAATCAGACATCGCTATACAGTTGCAAATGATCTTGCATTCTCAGGCCACACTGGGGATTGTTCAATTGCCGGGATAATGTCCGCCGGCGTGTCCGCAACCCGCCAGATTTCCCGGTGACGATCATCCATAAAGTGTTCGTCAACGCAGTGGTTAAGAACCTCCACGACGCGGTTGTATGCACCTCGCGTATTCAACAAGATGATCGGTTTGAAGTAAAGGCCGAGGCGCTTCATGGTGATGGCTTCGAATAACTCTTCGAGTGTTCCACATCCGCCCGGAAGCGCCAGCACTGCATCCGATCCCTCGATCATGCGCGCCTTTCGCACGTGCATATCTTCCACCACAACCATCTCCGAAATTTCCGGATGTCCCCACTCGAGATCCATCATGAAGCGCGGAATAATTCCTGTCACCCTACCGCCTCGGGAGAGGGCTCCATCGGCGATTGCACCCATCAACCCGACAGCACCACCTCCGTAGACGATCTCGACCGACGCCTTTGCGAGTTCTTCCCCTGCTTCCCGGGCAGCATCAAGATATTCCGAATGGATTTTCTTACTCGAGGCTGCATACACGCAGACTTTTCTCAATAACACAATGCTCTCCTTCGTGCCGTCGTTTTGGCGATGGTCGTCATTCCTTTTTCCACTCGGGAATTCTACCAGGGGTGTAAGGAGCTCCGAGACGATCAAGTTCTGTTTCAATTCTGTTTAGATCAACCTCCACGAGTCTCTTCAGCTTTGACAACTGCGTTTCAAACTCATCACCGGCAACCTGATACGAAGCGACCTGCGTCTGCGTTGGCGCCGAAGTAGATTGCCACTGCTCGTCAACAATGTTGTTCACCCTGTCGGCAATCGCGGGTGGCTCATTCTCAAAACGGGATGACAGTGTTCTATTACCCCGCAGTGCAATGAAGATGTTATCTACCTGTACTTCGAGAGTATCCATTGCCACTGAGAGCGCGCCGGTCGCACCAGCCGTCGCCTGAAGGGCGCGTCGCATTGATGTCAGTCGTGTCTTCACGTCGTCCACCACGCGTTGCGAACCAAGCACTGCCCGCTGCAAATCTGCAACCTTTCGTTGAAAGGCCACTAGTTTTTCGCGATCTTCAGGGTTGAGAGTGGATGGCCCCAGAACGACTGTCGAGAATGCCTGCGGACTGCCGAGCGGAGTTTCCACTCCAGCAATAACCTTCGACAGTCGTGCAGTGTACTTCCCCGGCATTGCAAGAGGCCCGCCATCGCCTGTGGCAAAGATATCAGGCTCAGATGGCGACAGCTCAATGGGCGAGGAGGATGGGTAGCGCATATCCCACGTGACGCGATGAATTCCTTTCGACGTTGATCCGCTAAGGCGGCGTACAACATTTCCAGACACATCGGAAATTGTCAGCATCACCGACGGTTTGTCTTCGTCATCTTCCGCCTTCAACTCTTGATACGTGGGGTATTTTACCTTCTGGCCGGCCTTTTCTGCTTCCTTCTCGGCGTCCTTGCGCTTGTCCTCCAGAGTCTTGTAGGATTCCTTCAAATAATACGTAAGCACTGCACCAAGCGGAGGATTGTCAGAGGTGAAGAAGGAAGCTCCCTGAAACGCTTTACCTTTCAGCCCATATGGTTGGGATGGATGATACACGAGCGCATCTTTCACAGGTAGAAGTGTTGCCTCAACATTCATCATTTCTTTGGAGAGTTTTCTTAGTGGAGAATAATTATCAAGGATATAGAACCCACGGCCGAATGTTCCGAGCACCAGGTCGTTTTCTCTTTTCTGGATCGCAATTTCTTTGACGGCTATTGTCGGCAACCCGCCTTTCAACTGCACCCAGTTGTTGCCTCCATCAATCGTACAGAAGACACCGTATTCCGTTCCGCAAAACAGAAGCTGCGGTTGCTCATGGTCTTCCACAATGCAAGAGACCGGACCATTCTTGGGCAGCGTTGAGGCAATCGATGACCATGACTCACCGCCATCGACACTCTTCAGAAGATACGGGGTGAAGTCGCCCATCTTATGGTTGTCAAACGCAACGTACACCACCGAAGCGTCGTGCTGCGAGGCGGCAATATCACTGACGTATGTCATCTCCGGCACGCCCGGAAACCTCTCCATCTTTTTCCAGTTTGCCCCACCATTTGTTGTTCGTTGTATCAAACCATCGTCCGTGCCGACGTACAGCATTCCCTCTTTGATGGGCGATTCTGAAACCGCAATGCAGGTTCCGTACAATGACGTTGAAGCATTTTTCGCAACGGCATCGACTCCCCAAACTTTGTCCATTATTTCGAGCGTGTTGCGATCGAGTTGTCTCGTCAGGTCGCCACTGATTGCTGTCCAGGTGTTCCCGTGATCTTCACTCCGGAAAAGAATATTCGCCGCGAAGTATAGTCGTGATGCTTTGTGCGGACTGATAAGCAGCGGTGAATCCCAATTCCAGCGGTGCGGCTTCTCGCCTTTACCCTCGATGGGTTTGATCCCCATGACTTCGCCATTCCGCTTATCGAAGCGCGCGAGGTTTCCGTATTGCGATTGAGAATAGACAATGTTCGGATCCTCCGGATCGACCTGTGTCCCAAAGCCATCCCCGCCGACGGTGACGAACCAATCGGCATTCGTGATGCCACTCGCACTGCGTGTTCGCGAGGGACCGCCAAGCGTGAAGTTATCCTGCGTTCCGCCGTAGACGTTATAGAACGGCAACTCATTATCAACTGAGACCCGATAGAATTGCGTAATAGGAAGATTGCCGAAGAAAGACCAGTTCGTCCCTGCATCAAAACTCTCGTACAACCCACCGTCGCACCCGACTCGATAATGTTTGGAGTCAAGCGGATTCACCCACATCGCATGGTTGTCAACATGTTTGTTTTTCTCCCCGAGATTGCGGAAGGTCTTTCCACCGTCGTTCGTGACTTTCAAATAGGTATCCATCGCATAGACACGATCAATGTCTACCGGATCGGGAACGAGCTCGGTATAGTATTGTGGACTATTATTGATGTAACTGCTTCGCTTTTCCCACGACGCGCCACGGTCACCCGATCGGTAAAAGCCCCCTTTCCGGTTTGGGAGTTCTATTGTCGCAAAGAGGACGTCCGGATTCACCGGTGAGATCGCGAGTCCAATCCGACCGACATCGCCACTTGGGAGACCACGCTCAAGTTTCGACCATGTCGCTCCTGCATTCGTAGATTTGTAGATTGCGGATTCCGGCCCGCCATCGATCAATGTCCAAACACGGCGCGCTCGTTGATACGATGAAGCATAAAGAACATCGGGGTTTCGTGGATCCATTACGATATCGGTGACTCCCGTATGCTTACTCACTGTGAGAACAGCTTTCCAGGTTTCACCGCCATCTGTTGTCTTGTAGAGACCGCGTTCGCCGCCGGAAGCCCATAGCGGACCTTGAGACGCCACATAGACAACGGCTGAATTCCTCGGATCGACGATGATCTTGCCGATATGCTCGGATGTTTTCAATCCCTTGTTCTTCCATGTCGATCCCCCGTCTTCGGATTTGTAGACGCCATCGCCGTAGGAAACACTTCTCTGGCTGTTGTTCTCTCCCGAGCCGACCCAGATTGTGTGAGAATTGTTGGGATCGATTGTGACGCACCCGATAGAATACGATGCCTCTCCATCGAACACTGGCTCCCAGGTAATACCAGCATTGAGAGTTCGCCAGACTCCACCGGAGGCAGCAGCAACAAAGAACCGTGCATGATCGTTGGGGTCCACTGCGATATCGATAATTCGCCCGGAGGTTAATGCCGGCCCGATTGACCTGAACTCCAATCCGCTTAGGGAAGTGCTATTGAGAGCAGATTTTGAATCATTATCCTTGGACTGTTGCCCCTGAAGGGGAGCTGGCATGAATGCGAATGTCAAGACAAGAAGGGGAATCATCTTCATGATGGTGTCCTTTTCGTAATGGTAAGTTGTTCGATTGTGGGTTGGCAGGGTGAAGTGAAACCACCAGCCAGTTGTTGCTAGTTGTTTCGCGGTCCGCGATTTCGTCGTCTCGGTGGACGACGACGATGACGTCGATCTTTTTCTTCTTCGAACTTTGGAACCGAGGGTTTAACACTCGGCGGCGGAACTTGCTGGAGCAGCGATTCGTCCGGATACACGCACGGCAGTTTTCTTCCTATAAACTCCTCGATTAGTGGAATCTGGGTTCCATCGTCCTCGCACGCAAAGCTTACGGATATCCCCAGTTCACCGGCCCGACCTGTCCTTCCGATGCGGTGGACGTAGTCCTCCGGATCGAGAGGCAGGTTGTAGTTGATTACGTGACTGACGCCGCTGATATGTAGGCCGCGCGCCGCGACGTCTGTCGCAACGAGCACCCGGAGCGTGCCGTCCCGGAGACTTTCAAGAGTGCGCAACCGCTCGTGTTGACTGACTTCCCCTGACAGGAGTCCGCAATTGATGCCTCGCGAACTCAACTCACGCTGCAGTTGCCGGGTCTCATCCCGTCGATTGCCGAACACGATGACGCGGGAGAGGTTTTGTTGATTCATCAGATTGTAGAGAAGCGTAAATTTTTCATCAGACGTCGTTATGTAAATAACTTGCTCAACCGTGTCAACGGCAACTTGCTCGGGATCGATTTCTACTGTGACTGCGTCCCGTGTCCAGCTTGCAGCAAGGCGATGGACATCCGGAGTGAACGTAGCGCTAAAAAACATTGTCTGCCGTTTGTCTTTGTTCGGCGTGCTGAGGACAATCTTTCGCGTATCGGGAATGAATCCCATGTCGAGCATTCTGTCCGCTTCGTCTATCACCAGAATCTCCACCTGGCGAAGATCGACATCCCTTTTATTCTTGAAATCGATCAAGCGGCCGGGAGTCGCTATCACAATATCGACAATGCGCTCCGCCAATTTGCGCCTCTGTTTCTGATAGTCCATCCCTCCATACACAGCAACAGATTTGCAACGAAAATACTTCGAGAGGACCGCTGCCTCTTTTTCGATTTGGATCGCAAGTTCCCGTGTGGGTGCAATCACCAGGGCACGCGGAGTTCCATTTTTTCTGTGACCTTCAATG
>QKGJ01000148.1 GCA_003251275.1 Ignavibacteria bacterium | reverse complement strand
CGACGTTTCACTTCGTCACCGATGGCATTGTCGGTGCATTGGAACGAGCAATGGATGCGGCGAATGGTCTGGACGTACGGCTTGGCGGTGGAGTAAGCACGATTAGACAATACTTGCATGCCGGTCTGATCGACGAAATGCACATCGCGATTTCGCCGACCCTCCTCGGCTCCGGAGAGAGTCTGTTCTCGGGTATCGACTTGCCGTCGCTTGGATACAAGGTCGTTGAACACATCACGACAACAAACGCAACTCATGTGGTAATCAAGAAAACCTGAGGGGAGCACTGTTCATTGACTAAAGAGAGACCATCTGTCGTGGCAACATCAAGAACTAGAAAAGCCATTGACTTCGTTAGAAATACGTGGTTAATTCTCGGTATTGGTCTGCTGTTCTTTTCTGTCGTGGAGATTCTGCTTTCACTTTTCGTTGTCG
The DNA here is from genome assembly GCA_003251275.1 of Ignavibacteria bacterium. Classification (GTDB taxonomy): domain Bacteria; phylum Bacteroidota; class Ignavibacteria; order UBA10030; family UBA6906; genus SZUA-287. The sequence continues at coordinate 1,431 of QKGJ01000148.1, read as the reverse complement.
ACCACTTCACCCCACCCGACCCGCGCAATCCCGATGTACGCGCGAAAGCCGACGCATACAAGGATGTTTCCTGGGGTGATGACTACTTCAAGGAATTCAACGAGAGCTTCGATGCCCGCTGGGAACCCTACGTCTACTGGCGCCGGAAACCATATAAAGGCAAGTACATTGCAATAGACTCGTCTTGCCTGCGATTCACTCCGAACCCGGAGTTCGCTGCTGAACACGTGCTGCGGATATTCATGTTTGGCGGCTCGACGATGTGGGGTACAGGAGCGCGAGACTCTTTCACCATTCCCGCGATCCTCGCAAGGGAGCTCTTGGGCAGAGGGGTCAAGGCCGAAGTAATCAATTTTGGTGAATCAGGATTTGTGACAACGCAGGAAGTCATTGCGCTTCTTCGGGAGGTGCAGAAGGGAAATATTCCCGATGCAGTGGTCTTCTATGATGGGATCAACGATACGTACTCTGCCTACCAGCAAGGTACTCCCGGTCTGGCGCAGAATGAATCCCACCGCGTACAGGAGTTCAACATGCTGAAGCGATTGCCTGAACTTCGGGGATTGGTCTTCATCGATTTTGTCAATAATCTGGCAATAGTGCGCCTGGCAAGAATTGTTTTGGGCATAACTGAGCTTGAGACTAAACCTGACTTTGATGCAGTTGTAGCCGAACAAGCGGTTGAGCTGTATTTCAAGAACATGGAACTTGTGAAGGCGCTTGGCGCATCATACAGATTCAAATGCCAATTCTACTGGCAGCCGACGATCTTCGGAAAGTACAAACGAAGCAAATATGAGCAAGCGGAGTATGACAGTCAGAAGCACCTGGAAAAACCTTATGTGGAGACATACCGCATGATTCGTGAAAAAGCCACATTGCTCACCGACGACAAATCATTCCGCAATCTCAGCGACATTTTCCTCCTTGAAGGGAAACCTGTCTACATCGACTGGATGCATTTGAGTGAGCGTGGGAACGCCGTCATTGCCGCGGCGATGGCTGAGAACATGTTATCTCTCTTTCAATCACCATCCAGATTTCGCAGCAATAGAGAATAAGAAACGACAAAAAGCTCCGCAGGAGCGGCACCGTTATGCAGATATGAGAACCACGATGCGTTGTTTGGCGATCTCCTTGTTGATCGTCTTCCCTATCTCCTCCACAAGGGGGACCACCACGCTTTCACCATCCGAGATCAATCAATTCTTATCCTTCTTCACCACCTCTTCTTCCAAGAAGGAAATACTGCACCACATCGAGAGCAATTGGAAGCCGGAGTACGAAGTGCTGATGATTGAAGTCGCCTACCTCCTTCGAGACCCGATTTCCGCCGACATCATCCGAACGCTCGAGAAGAAAACCGATCAGGATTTTGCATACGATTTCAACTCGTGGTATCAATGGCTTTGGAACAAAGAACAGTCCGTG
>QKGJ01000065.1 GCA_003251275.1 Ignavibacteria bacterium | reverse complement strand
CTTGTGTGAATAGTTTCTCAGGCGCATCTCGCGCCGGACAGTCTCAAATAAACCAGGACTAGTATTAGTTCCATGCATTTCCGCTCGCTTCAGAAAACAGACGTACCTATTCTCTAAGAAAACGATGAGCGGTAACAAAAGACAATGAACAGAATAGCCTCTTCCCCGAGAAACCGGACAGCCTCTACGGGGGGAAAAGGGGCGTGTGAAGTTGTGGTAAAGTAGGCAGGAGTGTTGCGAAAGTCAAGTGATGGCAGAGCGGGGAAATGCAGCCCATTTCTTTTAGACAAAGAAATGGGCAAAAAGAAAACATTGCGAAATCGAAACGCACATCAATCCTCGGCACGCTTGCCATAGATTTCGGTAATGGCTTCGCCATAAGACTACCGAAATCTATAGCCCCCCGGATTGATTTATCCTCCACACGCGGAAACGCGTCCTCATTTTCCGGCGATTTCGCATCATGGATTGTAGTGCGTTATTTCCTTTGTTCTGGTTTTGTCAGCTTAAAGCTTTGATGTTTGGAGCTTGTTTGAGATTTGGCTTTGGAATTTGAGTTTTGCTCTTCACCTATTTTTCGTACTCAAGCAGGAATCCCCTGAATTCCCTCCGGTGTCCTTCCTCATCGCCCAACAACGTGATGGCAAGGTCCTGCGTGACGTAGTCAACTCCATCGCATAACTTGATGATCTTTTGATATTGCGCGATTGCGCCGTCTTCCGCTTTGATCACTCCTTTGATTATGGCAATAATGTCGGTGGAGTCCTTGGGTGGCTGCAGAAACGTCTGTTCTGGTTTGATGTTCATTGAACCGGGCACAACCCCGCCGATGGTTTTGATCCGGTTGGCAAGCAGCGTGGCGTGGTTCAGTTCCTCGGGAATATCCGCCGCAAGCGATTTCTTGATGACGTCCGAGCGAACGCCGTCCAGATTCACGGATGCTGCCAGGTAATTCTGAATTGTCTCCAGTTCCATGGCGTATGATTTTGCTAATGCATCGATGATTTCTTTGTTCATTGTGTTATCCTTAATCAGATCATTGGATGGAAAAAAGCGTTACTTGGTGGAAAGAAAAAGGAGAACTTTCGGATGAAATGCAAGAACGCGACTGGCATCGCGGGATTTCGAAAGAAAGTTTTCGTATCTTCGCTCAACCATTTACAAACAGTAGGGGATTAAGAATGAAGAATCTTACTATCGTGCTGGCAGGGTTAGTCCTTGCAGCTGGCACTACGTACAGCCAGGTAAAGTTCCAGGTCGGTGGCGGGTTAGGACTTGTCAGTCCTACGGGTGATATGGGCGGCACAACCATCGACTACTACAACGGGCAGAAATTTGGACTCTCGACGGGTTTTACACTATTTGGCAAAGCGCGTCTTGGCCTCCTTGGGTTCAACATCGTGGGCGAGCTGAGCTACTCCGCGCTGAACAACGACGGCAACTCAGAGCCGGGCAGAGGGAGCGTGAAGGTATCGCAATCCATTCTTGCGTTGAAGGCCGGACCTGAATTCCAGCTGAACATTCCTGCTTCACCGATTACCCCATACCTTGGCGTCCAGCTTGCGCTCAATCGCTTCAGCGGGGAGACCACGTTTCAGGGAGTATCGAAAGTACCGAGTGCAACGTACTCTGTTGAGTCAGCGTCACGCTTCGGAGTGGCGTTCAATGGTGGAGTGCTCATTGGGATAGGAGGGATCACGCTTGACGTAAACCTCGCATATAATCTGCTGAACGTCGGAGGACGATCGTTCACTGATTTGAATCCATCACAGAGGGAGAGGATCGATTCCTATCTCGCACTGAACGATGCGCGGGATCCGCTCTATGAGCCCGGAGATGACAAGAATTTCATCGTCGCTGAACGGAGCATGAGCTCGTTCCAGTTTGTCGTGGGAGTGATGTTCGGAATCTAGGAAGATCGTTCGACTGCCGGTCGAACAGGCTCGACATCATGCAGCTTGCCGATGTCGATGCTAATCGGTTTGCCCGGTCCTGACGCGGTATAAATCGAGGTGAACTTTGCATCCCAAACCACCTCGCTGAACTTATAGGACGAGCGTTGATGGATGCCTTGTGAAAAAGTGTCGTCGATTCCTTTGAGCAATACAAGGAACTCGGCATCCGATTCCAGCAAGCTCTGCGGTGTTTCACCGTTGAGGGGACTCTCCTTGTCGATTGGGTGAACGACCGTCCAACTCAGAGGGAAGAACGTGACTTTCGAACGCTCGAGCGTGAGCGTGTGGAAGCGGCGCACTTTCTTTCCACCTTCAGTTTCGAAGCGGCTCAAAAGCACCTGCGCTTCCATTTCCACCAACTGATTGTTTCGTGCATTGGTGATCCGGAATTCGAATGCGGTACCGCCTCCGTATGGAGCGACCACGGCAAATCTACTGAAGACAATATTTGCTTTTGGGCGGGAAAATCTGGCAAAGACAATGCCTGTTGCGAGCGCAACACTCACCAGTCCCGCAATCGATTCAATAGTGACCAGGATGTTGGCGAAAAGTCCGATTGGGAGTGTCCCCCCATAACCGACGGTGGAAAAGGTCTGGACACTGAAAAAGAAACTGTGGAGGAATGCGTTCCCTTCATGGAATTGTCCGGTCAGCACGCCCGCGCCAAGGAACCAATAAGCAATTCCGAACACAAGATTAACCACGAGGTAAAATCCCGCCACGCTCAGAAGGAAATGTGGCCAGGTCATGTTCAACAATGCGTGGTAGAGACTGAATGATTCCCAAAAGCTGAGTCCTTCCCGGCGCACATTGAATGTTCCATCTCTATTGATGAGACGTCGTCTGCTCTGCTGTGCGACGATGGAGCCGAAACCTAGATCCTGCAGTTCTCCTTCCGCAGGAACATCCTGCCCCCCCTTGTTCCGCTGGAGAAATGTCTTCATCAATGCGCGTTTGGATTTCATGAATGATTCTGAAATTTGATTGACTATTCGGGATTGGCAGGAAATGTACGCGTGAAGGAAGGGATAGTCAAGGGGAACCAGGAAGCTGTGTTTTGACCGAAATTTTGTATATTCAATCCACGCCCCGGAAGTTGTTCGGGCTCGAAACTTATTCAATCAAACAGAAGGAAAAATTCATGCAGAAATCTATTCTTGCGATAGCCATCGCGCTTGTGGCGGTATTCACAACGACAACCGTATTTGCACAATCGGTCGAAGTGACAAAGAAGAAGATGAAGACGACCGAAGTAAAGAAGTCCGAGAAAAAGGCTTGCTGCGAGGGAATGGCTGAAGGCGAATCATGCGATGACGAATCCATGACGAAGAAAGAAGTGCGGGTTATCAAGGAAAAAAGTGATGAGACCGGCGCGATGGTAACGAAAGTAACTATCAAGACTGTAAAAGACGGTGTCAGCGAGGAAAAAACTCTTGAAGGAGCCGAGGCAGAAAAATATGTCGAGCAGATGGACAAGGTTGACGACGGCGAGATGCACAAAGATCATGATACCAAGGTCATGAAAAAGAAAATTATCAAAGAAGCGGAGAAAGAGGTAAAGGAGTCAAAAGCTTCCGGCGATGAGAATCCGAAGAAGTAAAAAAACAATCGCTCCACAGAAATCAAAAGCCCCGCAGTAAGGGGCTTTTTTGTTTTTTGCAGCCAAGATAGGCCGATCAAACGGAAGAGTCACGCACCGTGTGCCACGAAACCTACTTGAGGAAGATCATCTTTCGGTCGTTCGTGAACGAGCGGTCTCCGTTCACGCTCCGCGCGCTGAGCCGGTAATAGTACACGCCTGTCGCTACAATTTCACCCGCGTCATTCTTTCCGTTCCATTCCACTTCATGCGAGCTTGGAGGTTCCACCTCGTTCACAAGCGTTCGAACAAGTTGACCCAGAACATTGTAAACGTTTAACGAGACATAAGATTGCTCTGGAACGCGGTAGCGGATGCGCGTACGCGGGTTGAATGGATTTGGAAAGTTTTGTTCCAGCAAGAACGTTGTCGGGAGAGAAACGGTCACCTCGATAGAGTTCGAAAGAGTAAAAGTGCTGTCGAGGTTGATCTGCTTGAGCCGATAGTACCACCTGCCGACTCCAACGCTTGTATCGACAAAAGAGTATGCTTGCGGTACCGAAGAGTTTCCAACACCAGGCACAAATCCGTTTGCAAGAGGGATGAAATTCTGGGTGACATTTGCCGAACGTTGAACTTCAAATCCGAGATTGTCCTGCTCGCGCGTGGTACTCCATAGGATCTGAACATTGGAGATGTTTGGCAAAGGTCCTATCGTCAATCCAACGACCTGATTTGGGAGGGTCAGGTAGTTTACGGCCGCGACCGCATTGAGGATTCCCCACCCCATCTGGTTATCGGGTGTGCTCGAGCGGCTCGCAGTGTTACGCATTGCCTCGCCAACCTGCCAGGGTGTGGCTGAAGGTTGCGCATGAAGAATCAGCGCTGCGACTCCTGCGGCGAGCGGGCATGCAACCGAAGTTCCCTGGTCAGACTGATATGCAGTTGTAACACTGCCGTTTGCCACATACACGTTTACCCCTGTTGCCATCACATCCGGTTTGATTCGGGGCGGAGTCGCCGTGGTGGGTCCTACAGAACTGAAGCTTGCGCGTGTTCCCTGCACGGTCACAGCTCCAACACTAATAACGCTGTCCCCATCAGCGGGAGCGTTCAACGTGTTGTGAGTTGCGTTGAAGCCGTTATTGCCCGCAGAGTTGACGACCACAACCCCAAGAGCGGCGGCCATATCCGCAGCTCGCGTAATAAGGGTTGTATTTCCATCGAGATTCTGCCATGTCCAGCTTGTGTATGGGGGATCGTATGCAAGGTAACCAAGAGATGTGCTGGTCACATCAACCCCGAGGCTTTCAGCCCATTCGATGGCTGCCACCCAGTTGTCTTCCTCGATGGGAGTTTCGCTGCTGTCGTTTTCAGTGCGGGCAAGAAGGAACGATGCGCCGAATGCCGGCCCGATAAGTTGACCGTCTTTTCTGCCACCGAGCGCAGAGAGTGTGTTAATACCGTGACTGCCAAATGCGGGACTCGTGTTGTTGGGAACGACGCTCACTTTGTGGTCTACGAAATCATACGTCGCGATTATATTCATCGATGCAAATGCCTCATGACTCAGGAGGCGGAAGCCGTTGTCCAGGACACAAATAAGAATTCCTTGACCGAAATTGCCGAGGTCATGCAGAGGAGGAACATTTATGAGCTGCAGTTGTGCGAGCGATGGCCCGTAGTCGAGTGCGAAGGGGGAGTCCGCTGGTGCGGTGGTAGTCTGAGAGTCGATATTTTGCTCGACTGAATCACGGCGAGATCTTGCGACAAGAGAAATACTCTTGACAAAGGGAAGCTGCGCAAGTGCCTCGATCTTCTCTGGTGAAGCAACGGCACTCACCATGTTGAACCATCGGGAAACCTGGCGAATGTTTCCCACCTCCTGCCGAACCGCCGCAACGTACTCGGATGAAACAGGAACATCGATAAAGGAGACAAGTTCCTCAGGTGCAAGAACCTTACTCCGACGTTCTATCGCTTTTTCTGTTATGAGTGAAGTTGAAATTCTTTCCAGTTGCGGGATTGGTCCCTTATCCACGAACTCCACCCACACAAGGTGATTCAATTCCGGACGGTCGGAAAGCGCCGCCTGTAGGTAAGGTGATATCTTTTGGCCGGCGAAAGAACTTCCGCCGATGATCGAAAGACTGACTATGATGGCAGAGATTTTATTGGGCATACGTACCTGAAAATGGAATGGAACCTGCAAAAACAAACAACGCCCCGAAGGGCGTTGTTCCAAGGTCCCTACCGAAGCAGCAAAAGCCGCCGGGTTGCAGTGAAAGTTCCGGACGTCATTCGATAGAAATAAACGCCACTTGATACTCCTGAGGCATTCCATCGAACGAGATGGACTCCCTGATCCTTAACGCCATCGACGAGCGTGGCAACTTCGTTCCCGAGCAGGTCAAAAACCCGGATTTGGACGTGCTCGCGCGTTGGAACCGCATATGATATCTGGGTTGACGGATTGAAAGGATTTGGGTAGTTTTGCTCAAGTACGAATTCGCGCGGTGTTCGCTGGCCGTTGCTGCTGACGTCCAGCGGCCCTCCCAGATTTCCAAACCCGTCGGCCACGAAGTTGTCAATGTACCAACCGCGGTACACAACTGCATTGTTGTCTGCACCGAAATCAAGTCTAAGAGCGATCGTGTTTCCATCGTTGGCGATTCCCGCCAGGTCGAATGTAGTCTTCGTCCAGCTTCCACCCATAATGCTCGACCACGCAGCCTGTCCCGCGAGCGGATTGCTGAACCCAGAATAGATGGCGTTGGTTGGATACCCGCCAACTGGCTGGATCAATTGAAAGGGACCGCCGTTCACGGATGCCTTCACGTTGCCGCCATCGTACTTGCTTTCAAATTGATACCATTGATAGTAGGAGAACGTCGCCCTGTCCGAGTACACCGTATATGTCGGACTGGTGAGAGAAGAGAGTCGCGGTCCTGTTGTATAGTAATTATTAAGGATAGTCCCCCATACATTTGTTCCGCTAAACGCAGGCGGAGATACTCCAGTGGGAGTTCCGTACTGCCAATCGTTTGTCCCTACGAAGTTGCCGTTATCCGATTCGAAGTTGGAGGCGGCATGAGTCATATTCCTTACATGGAAGTCAATGAACCCCGTTGAGGGTGAATAGGAAGTGTTTCCTGCGGCATCCATCGCTTTGAATCGGTATGAAATAAGGTCATTGTCCTGAAGGAGATTAAAATTGATGTTGAGCGTGTCGGAGAAAACGGAATCGGCTGAATTCAAGACTATGGGGGTTTGCGCAGTCCCGTTATGGGAGTATTCGATGCTGACAGTAATTGGTTTGCTTATGTCCGTCACCGTTGCGGTGAGTCGTGGAGGCCAGCTTGTAGCCGCAATGTTTCCGCGTGGTGAATGCGCAATTGTCGGACCGTCGGTATCGGGTCCGACTTGATAAGCAAACATTGCAGTCCCGAGCGGGTAGCGCACGGCGTTGCTATCGTTTCTCGCCCGGAAGAAATACGAAACAGCCACACCGCTTCCGAGATATGGAACCTGAGCACGGTAGGTGTTCGTCAGTCCTTGCTGTGTGAGGATAGCGCTTCCGGTAATCGTGCCATTGGGGCCATACCAAATGCGTGTCGAGTCTGCAATGAGCGGGATGCGGGATTGAATCCTTACGGTAATGAATCGTCCCGCTGTATCCGCCGTGTTTCCCGGAGGCGTATGTT
>QKGJ01000266.1 GCA_003251275.1 Ignavibacteria bacterium | reverse complement strand
CCGATGTGATCCCGAAGGTTCTCAAAAAAGCCAACATGACGCTGAAAGATATTGACCTGTTCGAAGTAAACGAAGCATTCGCGGTCGTTGCGCTTGCGGTGTCAAAGATCGCAGGGCTGGAGATGGAAAAACTGAATATCAACGGCGGGGCTATTGCGCTTGGCCATCCCTTGGGCGCGAGCGGCGCCCGCATCATCGTGACGCTTCTCCATGCAATGGAGGAGCGGAATGTCAAGCGCGGGCTTGCGGCAATTTGTATTGGTGGCGGAGAAGCGAGTGCAGTGATTATCGAACGAATGTGATGACAACGAAAGGACCGCATGGATACCCGTAAGGTGGTTGTGATTGGCGCTGGAACAATGGGAAACGGCATCGCCCACGTGTTCGCTCAATATGGATTTTCGGTCACGCTCAACGATATCAATGATCAATTCATCACAAAAGGTCTTGCAACTGTCAAAAGCAATCTTGATCGCCAGGTCAAGAAGGGAACCATTTCTCAATCCCATGCGGATGCCACACTAAGCCGCGTCCAATCATCTACTGATCTTTCTCAATCGGTGGCAGAGGCGGACTTCGTCGTTGAGGCCGCCACCGAAAACAAAACGATCAAGATCGATATTTTCCGAACGCTTGATGCTTCCGCGCCTCCGCACGCCATTCTTGCCTCCAACACTTCTTCGATTTCGATCACCGAAATTGGCGCAGCCACGAAGCGGGCGGACAAGGTGATTGGAATGCACTTCATGAATCCCGTTCCGGTCATGAAGCTTGTCGAAGTTATCCGTGGATATTCTACATCGGATGAAACTTATACCAAGGTTCGATCACTTGCTGAAACGCTCCAGAAGACGGCAGTCGAAGTCAATGACTTCCCCGGCTTTGTCTCCAACCGGGTTCTTTTGCCGATGATCAATGAGGCGATTTATTGCGTGATGGAAGGGGTTGCGACGCCAGAATCGATTGATACAGTAATGAAGCTGGGTATGGCCCATCCAATGGGCCCGCTGACTTTAGCAGATTTTATCGGTCTTGACGTTTGCCTTTCGATTATGAATGTCTTATATGACGGCCTCGGAGACTCGAAGTACAGGCCATGCCCGTTGCTGAAGAAGATGGTCGCCGCCGGCCACCTTGGTCGAAAAACTGGCAAGGGTTTTTTTGACTACCAGAAGAAATAAGAGAATACCATTCCAATATGAATTTTGAACTGACCGAAACACAACAGCTCATCCGGGAGACTTCACGGAAGTTTGCGGTGGAGCGCGTTGCTCCAACGTCGATTGAGAGGGATGAGAAGGAAGAATTCCCCCATGATCTTGTGAAAGAGCTGGGGGAACTTGGCTTTATGGGGATGATGGTGCCCGAAAAGTGGGGCGGCAGCGGTTTGGATTCGGTGAGCTATGCGATAGCAGTTGAAGAGATATCGAGGGTGGATGCATCCCTTGGCGTGATCATGTCCGTGAACAACTCATTGGTCTGCTATGGGATCAATCAGTATGGGACGGACGAACAGCGAGAGCGCTTTTTGCTCGATCTTGCGGCGGGGAAGAAACTCGGGGCGTTTGCCCTCTCAGAGCCTGAGGCCGGAAGTGATGCGTCGAACCAAAGAACGACTGCAAAGAAGAATGGCGATTCGTATATTCTCAACGGCACGAAGAATTGGATCACCAACGGGTCCACGGCGAATGTGGTCCTTGTCATGGCTGCGACCGACAAGACGAAAGGTTCAAAGGGAATAAGCGCGTTCATCGTGGAAAAGGGAATTCCGGGATTTAACATTGCAAAAAAAGAAAAGAAACTCGGCATCCGCAGCTCCGATACCGTTTCATTGTCGTTTGAGGATTGCGAGGTGCCAGAAGAAAACCGAATCGG
>QKGJ01000270.1 GCA_003251275.1 Ignavibacteria bacterium | reverse complement strand
CGCGTCACACTCAGGGCGAATCTGAAATATGATCACATTGATCCCGGCGGATTTGAGCGTGTCGAGCATTGCCACAAGCTGATCTCGCTGAACCTGCGGATCGGCAAGGGGATTTGCGGGCCAATCCAGACTTGCAACAGATGCGATCCATGCTCCTCTGACTTCTCGTTTTGGAGAAGGATTCTGACTGAAGGCAGAAGCGAGGAAAAGCGACGCCAGAATAAGAACGCTGTAGAGATTCTTCATGGCAAGCGAATTGTAGTTGGGGAAAGATCAGGGAGGACAAAAGAAAATCGGCAAAAAAGATCAGAAAATCAAGAAAGCATGGTACTCTCTCAATCTCAAACAATTCTCAGCGCCACTCCTCGCAACGACAATCAAACTGAGACATTGCCAAAAGCGTGGGTGTTCCTTTCCCGATTCTCGGGTGCAAAAGCAAGAAGCGGGTCTTTCGGACCGGCTTCTCTGCACCGACAGGCACTCCCCTACTGCTTGCTCTTCTTCATCGTCTGACCTACCGGCGGCATGATCACCGCGTCGATCACATGGATGACGCCGTTGCTTGCCATGATGTCGGTCTTCACAACCTTCGCGTTGTCAACCATGACGGTTCCATCCTTCACCGCGATCTTCACGCTTGTTCCTTCAGCGGTCTTCGCGCCGTCAACTTTCACGACCTGCTCAGCGGTAACTTTTCCAGGGACAACGTGATACAGGAGGACCTTTGTGAGCTGCTCTTTGTTCTTCAGGAGATTGTTGAGGGTCTCCTTCGGGATCTTTGCGAATGCCCCGTCTGTGGGTGCGAAGACTGTGAATGGTCCTTTACCTTTCAGGGTTTCGATCAATCCCGCCTCGGTCAATGCTGTGGCCAGAGTCTTGAACTGACCGGCCTCCACTGCCGTGTCAATGATATCTTTCTTCGCTTTGTAATTGTCACCCGAGATCGATACCTGAATCGCGCCGACGAGCAACAGAGAAGCGAGGGTTACGTGTAGTGCAGTGCTCTTAAGTACCTTCACAGCAGCCTCCTTGGTTGTTATTAACGTAATATGCGAATTGTACGATTTTTAACAATGACCTCCTTCGATGAGTTCCCGCAAACGGCAGAGATAGGACAAATTAGACCAAGAAATGTGCCTTCGTTCTATCAACCCATTATTTCACAGTGACTTACAGTCGTCCAAGATCTCCCCCCCTGCTAGGAAGAAATCTTCCCATCCCGGTGTAGTAATGGACACGATCTCAGAAAACAAGGCGCAGAAGGGGTATGGATTCGGAGAACAAATTCAGGGGTAAGTTTCGGATAATGGCCGCACGGCTCCGTCGCTGGGACTATTCGAGGCCAGGCTGGTATTATGTCACGATCGTTGTTGGTGATCACCGATGTCTGTTTGGGACCATCAGGAGCGGTTGTGTTGAACTTTCAGCTCTGGGTCGGATAGCAGAGTCGTTTTGGAGGGAGATCCCCCGTCACCACCGGGAGGTGGAATTAGACGATCATATTAGCATGCCTAACTATGTCCATGGCATCATCGTCCTCAATCATCCAGGCATGGGACAAAAAAACCACCGTAGAGACGTTCTATTGAACGTCTCTACGGTTGACGTTTTTTTCTCAAGGATATCGCCGCCATCAGGATCGCTGTCTGTTGTGGTCCGTGCCTTCAAGGGTGCCGTGACGAAATGGGTCAGAGAAAATGGCATTCAAACATTCAAATGGCAAGAACGATTCTATAACCACATCATCCGAAGTGAGAATGACCTTCATCGAATACGTGAATACATAAGATCCACTCCGATGGTCTCTCGACGAGGCCTCGCAATAGCGATTTGACTGCATACCCCGACATACAATGGCCCGGAGCTTGCGTGCCCCGGGACAGAGCT
>QKGJ01000124.1 GCA_003251275.1 Ignavibacteria bacterium | reverse complement strand
GGTCATTGTGAACGCGCCGGTGATTTTCTACTCCAATTACATCGCCCCGGTACGGATACTCAATGGTGAGCGATTGTCGCGCCGCCTGTATTCATTGGCGCCCGGGTCCACAACGCTTTATTTGGAACGGCCTGACACGCAAACGTTGACGATACGACCCGAGGGGGGATACCTCGCCTATCCATTTGATGATGTCTTTCGGGGGCCGGCGAATCCCATGCACCTTGGCCAACGGGTTGAACTAGCCGGGATGACGGTTGTGGTTCAAAAGCTCACGGACGATGGCCGACCGGACGTGGTCGCCTTTTCGTTTGACACTCCGCTCGAGGATGATTTGTTAATGTGGTTGAAGTGGGAAGAGGACAGGTACGTTCGTTTTGAAGTTCCACCTGTCGGATCGAAGACCGTCATACCGGCGGTACAACTCAAGTATTGAAACCATGCTATCGACGACTTCAAAACGTATTCTTCTTATCCTCCATATCGCACTCAATGCGGTCTGGATGGGAGGGATCGCTGCGATCCTGTTTCTCGTGCCGACGCGTGGGGATGCCGATACCGGGCTCGACCGCGCGCTCTTTCTTATCAACGATCTTGCGGTGATGAACATTGGTTTCGGGGTGATACTCACGGGACTTCTCTTCTCCCTTTTCACCAAGTGGGGTTTCTTCGATTTTCCCTGGGTGATACTGAAGTGGCTTGGGCTGATTGTTATTTTCGTGGAGATAACGTTCTACCTTGCGCCAGCTGTCAACGGCATGGCTGCCCTTTCCGATCTTCACGGACCTGCTGCACTTCAACACGACGAGTACAACCTTTACCGGGGCCAGACAATTCGCACCGCGACGTTTCTACTCGTCTTGCAGGTTGTTCTGGTTGCACTCTCCGTCTTCAAGCCATGGGGACCGCGCAAGAAGCCGTTCAAGACCAATCGCAAGCTGGTGCTTGCTTTGGGCATCCTCTTCGGAGTTCTTGCACTGGGTGGCGGGTTCGCGCAATACATGATGCTGGAGTCGTTCCGGAGCGTGGAGATCGCCGATGTAAATGTGACCAAGGTTCCCGACGGTGTCTACGTGGGTGAGGCGGAGCTTGGGGTTCCCTACCGCGTGGAGGTGACGGTGCAAGAAGGGAGGATCACGCGCATTCGATCTCTCACCCCAAATCCCAACCACTACGCTCAACTTGCCGAGGGCATCTTCGCGAGAATCATTTCACGCCAGACACCGAATGTGCAGGCAGTAACCGGAGCGACGACTTCGAGCAAAGGGGTGATGAGGGCGGTGAGGAAGGCTCTTGTGGATTGAAATTTCCGGTAGATCACGAATGAAACGGGCCAGTCGCAAGTAACACGCTGGCCCGCTTGAAACTGACTTGTCTATCTGGGCTTCCCTAAAAGCCAACACCCACCTTGAATGAGAGTGTGTTGACCTTCGCTAGATTGTACTCTACCGATATCCTGGCGAGCGATACCTGTGCAACGACTCCCACCATGGCCTGGGAGCCCGTGACATGCTCACTCTTCAGGTTGACGGCGTCTGTCGTTTCGTGCGCGTTCACCAGATAGGTTGAAACTCCGGCATACGGAGCGATGGTAACCCAGTCCGACCACACAGAAAACTCCTTGCTTGCGAGAAAGTCAAGGCCCACGACGTTCATGCCAAGGTCTTCGGGCCCGAACAATGCAACGAAGCTTCCACGGACGGAGGCATCCAGCTTGGTGTCGAGGTCATGCAGAACGTTGTATTGTACCTGCGCCCCCCAGAACCCATAGTTGGCGCGGAAGTTCTTTGTGAAATAAACGCCGACATCGATCCTGTCCGTGATACCCGCTCGCATCGTCAGCCCCGGGAACGCCAGGCCACTCCCTTCATAGAGCCAATGCGTGGAATCCGGATGGACGAACGTGTCGTTCCAGGCGGGGTCCGTGTCGTCAATGGCTGTCTGCCATTGGGTTACGGAGATCTCGTAGTTGCCCGCACCCATTGGCTTGGCGCTCACAAGCGGCCGGAAATATGCCACGAGCCCGCCTTCCTGTGTGAACTGGCGCCACGCCTCTTGCGTCAAAGAAGGATCAAGCTGAAACGAGCACTCCTTCCATCGATCGCTGACGTGAAGCTTAACGTCCTTTGTCCCGCCATGTGAAAAAGCAGCAGATTGAAGAAGAGCGCATGCGGCGAGTATGGTCAATGTGCTGGTACGTGTGGTTTTCATAAAACCTCCTTGTGATTATGGTTTGTTGTTGATTAGTTTTTGATCATGATGTAAATCGATATAACCCATATTGCTATGCTGAAGAGAATAAGCCCGATCCAGAAAAGCGTTCTTGTCATTTGGTGCATCCTGGTAGAGGGAATATCCCATTAGTTTGTGGTTCTGGTGAACATCTGGTGCAAGTATACGCTCAAACGCACGCGAAATCGCGCCAGATTGGAAGGTGGTACGTGCAAAGGGGTGCCACCTTGCAGGCTGGCACGAAGTGGGGCTACACCTGGGGCTGGGGAAGTGCGGCGGCGTATTGGGAGGGGGTCTGGCCGGTGGCTTTCTTGAAGGAGCGATTAAAGGAGGTTTTGGAGCTGAACCCGCAGTCGTATGCCATGGCGAGGAGTGTGAACTGCCGGTTCTTCTGCATTGCAATCAACCGCTTGAATTCGTCAATCCGGTACGAGTTGACAAAATCGAAGAAATGTTTCCCTTCCTTCTGGTTGATGACCTGCGAGAGATAGTTTGGGTGGACATCCAGTTTTTCTGCGAGGACGTCGATCGAAAGATCGCTCTGTTTGTACAGAGCCTCTTCCGTCATCAGGTGTTTCAACTTCACGTGCAGCTCCCACAAGGCTTCCTCGCTCAGCCCTGATTTCTGGTACTTCTCCCGTGGTTCCATATCCGCGGAAGGAGGCGGACCGTGCGCAAAGATCTCTCCCTGGCGAACACCGAAAAATCCGATGAGGAAGACGAATACGACAACGCCGGTGAAGATCAGCGTTTCATTGCCAAATAAGACCAGGCACCAGATGACTCCCAGGCCGTACGTGAGGATACGCAGCCATTGCAGACTCACCTTCTCCAGATTGGAGAACCGGTCGCGTATCGCGTTGGTGTGTTTCCTCAGGAGCAGCGCCGACCAGATCACATAGAATACGCCGGAACATGATACGGCGTATAACCTTATTACCATGAACACTTCGTACCCTGCTCCCTGATTCCTGTAGACCCACACCTTCTGTTCAACCGGGAGAATAAAAAAGGAGGCGAGGTATGCGTACATGAGGCCCGCGGGCAGGAAATGCAAGAGAAGCAGCTTCCTCTTTCCGGGCAGCCGTCCCGTGACAAAAGAGACATAGAGAAAGAGAAAGACACCGTGGAGCAGCGGGAGAGGATGTTCGACTCCCAGCAGGAAGGGGTAATCGTATGCAACCCCGGTAAACCAGATGAAGAAGAGGAACAGGTGGAGCAGGATGACGAACATCCATGCAGCAAGAACCAGGTCTGCATCGGATTTATGCTTCTTACTGACAAGGAGGAATTCGATGAAGAGGGCAATACTGATGCCTGCAACAAAGAACGCGCTCATCGTTCAACTACGATAGATGCTGAGGCCACGATAGACCGATCGGTATTCGCCGGTTGGATGCATTTCGTCGTGAGTCCTCATTCAGGCTCACGCTCCGTCAGTAGGCGCTAATGTATACCAAAGCATCTCGAGAATCAACTCTAACCGAAGAGAGCGGCATTCAATCGTTCACGCAAACCCCAACCCGCTGCCCCCGCCTAGCCGAGGGGAGTGCAAGACGGGAGGAAAAGTAAGTTCCACGATCCTTGGCTTTCGTTTCAACGTGCGGAAGTTCTTCTAACTAGCCGTTGGTTTTGAGGCAGCCAGCTGCCACCCGCTTCTGCTCCTTCTTTTATTCCTTATTCCTCCGATAATCCAAAAAAAGTTTGCTCAACCCCTTGACAAGGCGGATCTCGTTTTGTATATTGAAAACGTACAAAACGTACATATCAATTAAAACAGCCATATATGCAAAATCATCTACTTTCTACTCGAGAAGTAGCATCCATGTTAAACGTAACAGAAACAACCATAAAACGCTGGACAGACGATAATCTGATCGAGTGTGTGCGGACACCCGGCGGGCACAGGAAATTTCCGCTAAAGGGCATTGTCCGGTTTGCAGACGCCAATGGCTACGAATTATCCGGTACAACGCCTCCGGAACTGAGTCCGGAACGGCGGGATGAGCTGCTGCTGGGCATTCACACAGGAGATTTTGACCGCATCGCGCGGGTATTCCAACAGGAAGCACTCGATGGCAACCGGGCAGGAGTGGTCAATCTTCTGCTCTATCTCTATAAGCGGAGAATACCATTTACCGTAATCTTGGATGAAATAGTACGGCCGGCCTTTGCAGCAGTCGGTAGAGATTGGAAGGAAGGTTTCCTCCAGATCAGCAGAGAACATGCAGCATCGCAGGTTACAACTGAATCGCTCGTCTCAATCTCACCGGAGTTGCTGCGGAAGAAAGCAAACGGCCTCTCTGCCCTCCTTGCGTGTCCGGGGGAGGAGTTTCACGAGATCGGCTTGCGCGGACTGGCATACAGTCTGGAAGCGGAAGGATGGCATATTCATTTTCTTGGCGGCAATACGCCGTTTGACGCGCTGGCGTCGTTCATCGGCATTATGAGGCCGCAGCTTGTCTGCCTTTCGGTGACGACAGATCTCGCAGCAAAGACGTTACCGGAACGCGTCAGTTCGATCACGGAACAAGTGCACTCGTTCGGTGGCAAGGTGATCCTCGGCGGTCACTACGCATCGCAACTGAACACAGGGGAGGTGCACTGTGATCATATAGCGTCGTCCATCCAGGATGCTATTTCCTACACGCGCAGAGTGTTCGGGTCGCAACCCGGCAAAACAAACAACAAAGCCCCGCTTGTGAAAAAGCGGGGAGTATTCTCATCAAAGAAAAAGGAACAACAATCATGAGAACGATTGATGTCATTATAGCCGTCCTGCTGGTAGTCGGCGGGCTGAACTGGGGTCTCTGGGGTCTCTTCCAATTTGACCTCGTTGCAGGCATCTTCGGTGGCAACACCGAAGTGTTGAGCCGGATCGTCTACAGCCTTGTCGGCATTGCGGCAGCGTACCAGGCCTTCGGTTGGAAGTCTGTGCAGCGTCGCTGGGCCACTGTTCGATCATAATTTTCAATTAACACACAGGCAATCTCACGGTTAGCCACAAACAATCAAACAAACACAAAGGAAAATCAACAATGAAAAACATAGCATTGAAATCCCTCGCGGCTGTCATCGCCATTCTGGGCATGATGTTTTCAACTGCCACTGCCGGCGATAGTCACAGCAAGTCAACGTCGGACATCGTGGAAACGGCGGTTGCAGCCGGCAATTTCACAACGCTGGCAACAGCTTTGACCGAGGCCGGACTTATTGAGACGCTCAAAGGAAAAGGTCCTTTCACAGTGTTCGCTCCAACCGACGAAGCTTTTGCAAAAATACCTAAAGCTGATCTAGAGAACCTTCTCAAGAATAAGGAGCAACTGAAGAAGGTCCTGCTGTATCATGTCGTTTCCGGCAATGTGACTTCGGCTGACGTGGTAAAGTTATCGTCTGCGAAGACGGTGGAAGGCAGCGACGTTGCCATCACCGTGAAAGATAAGAACGTTATGGTCAATAAGGCCAACGTTGTTGCGGTCGATGTAAAGGCGACCAACGGGGTTATTCATGTTATTGATTCCGTTATCATGCCACCTGCACCAAAAGCAAAAAAGAACTACTAGAAACGGGGGAGTGGGGGCGTGGGCTTTCAAGACACGCCCCTATTCATTATTCCGCGAAAGAAACACATAAATCAATAAGGGATAATAAAATGCATTTCAAGAAATCAATAATCAGCCTCATCGCAGCTGTAACTGCAATTGCAGTCTTCTCCGGCTGCGATAGTGAAGACACAACTACCAATCCAACATCGATGGGGACAGCGACTGTGCTGGTGTCCCATGCTTCGCCAGATGCACCGGCCGTTGATCTGCTCGTCGATAACGTTGTGGTTGGCACCGGTCTCACGTTTCCAAACAACACCGGTTATCTGACCGTCAACGCTGGAACCCGAAACGTCAAAGTTCGAGTTTCCGGAACAACCACGAATGTCATTGATGCAAATCTTCCGATCGCAGCCAACACAAACTATACGGTATTCGCAGTTGATTCTGTTGCAAAGCTGTCAACCGTGATTTTGACTGACGATCTAAGCGCACCAGCGGCCGGCAAAGCGCACGTCCGGTTTGTCCACTTGTCCCCGAATGCGCCTGCTGTCGACATCGCTCTTCAGGGTGGTGCGGTAGTGTTCCCCAATACGGCATTCAAAGGGAGTACAGTATTCACTCCGCTTGATGCGGGAACCTATAATCTGGAAGTGCGTCTAGCGGGTTCCAGTACGGTGGTATTAAGCCTCCCGAATGTCACATTCGCCGATGGTGGCATTTATACGGTATTTGCGCGCGGCTTCGTTAATGGCGCGGCGAATCAAGCTCTCAATGCACAGACGATCGTCAACAAGATGTCGACAGCCTCTGCGAAAGTCATGGCGGTCCATGCTTCACCGGATGCACCGGGAGTTGATTTGCTGGTTGATAATGCGATCAGTGGAACGAATCTGACTTTCCCGAACAACTCTGGCTATCTGAATGTCCCCGCAGGTTCGCGGAATATCAAAGTCAATGTCACCGGAACGAGCACAACTGTTATCAATGCGACCTTGCCGCTGGATGCAGGCGCTGCATATTCCGTCTTCGCATCAGACTCGGTTTCCAGTATTGAATCGCTGGTGCTCGTCGACAATCTAAGTACCCCGGCGGCTGGAAAAGCGCACGTGCGGTTCGTTCATCTGTCGCCCAATGCCCCGGCTGTGGATGTTGCGCTGCAGGGTGGTGCGGTTGTTTTCGGCAACAAGAGCTTCAAAGAATACACTGAGTTCACTCCGCTTGACGCAGCCACATACAACCTGGAAGTCCGGCTAGAGGGAACATCAACTGTTGTGCTCCCATTGCCAAACGTCACTCTCGAAGCGGGCAAGATCTACACAGTGTTTGCAAAGGGTTTCGTCGGTGGCTCAGGCGCCCAAGCGCTCGGTGCGCAAATAGTGTTGAATAACTAGATAATTCCGAATTCCGATGCCGGGCCGCAGTGCCCGGCTTAGGAATTAAGGTCAGAAATTACAATGATGAAATTACTACTCGCGATGTCTTTCCTCTGCACTTTGACTAATTGGTTTTTCTTGAATGGGGAGAAG
>QKGJ01000369.1 GCA_003251275.1 Ignavibacteria bacterium | reverse complement strand
CCCCCGTGATTCCGACCCGAAGAAAGCGTGGCTTCAC
The DNA here is from genome assembly GCA_003251275.1 of Ignavibacteria bacterium. Classification (GTDB taxonomy): domain Bacteria; phylum Bacteroidota; class Ignavibacteria; order UBA10030; family UBA6906; genus SZUA-287. The sequence continues at coordinate 7,291 of QKGJ01000369.1, read as the reverse complement.
CATTAGTTATTTGGCAAATGCAACGGAGCGGAATTCACGAATGACGGTAACTTTGATTTGACCCGGGTACTCCATTTCCTGTTGAATCTTCGCAGCGATGTCGTGAGCCAATTGGTCCGCCTGGGCATCATCGATCTTTTCCTGTTCAACAACAACGCGGATTTCCCGGCCAGCCTGGATTGCATAAGTCTTTGCAACCCCCTGAAATGATTGGGCAAACGATTCCAATTTTTCTAGGCGCTTTACATATCCTTCAACTGACTCACGCCGCGCTCCAGGACGGGCGCCGCTGATCGCGTCCGCTGCCTGGACGAGTGCTGCAATCGGTGATTCCATAGGGATGTCGTCATGATGCGCACCGACTGCGTTAACGACCAATGGGTGTTCGTTGAACTTTTTGGTGATATCTAAGCCGAGAAGGGCGTGTGGCCCTTCAACCGAGCGATCAACACATTTCCCTACGTCATGCAGAAGTCCGGCTCTCTTCGCAAGGCCTGCCTCGAGACTTAGTTCGCTGGCCATTGTCCCGGCAAGGTACGCAACTTCAATGCTATGCTGGAGCATGTTCTGGCCATAGGACGATCGATATTTCATTCGGCCGACAAGCTTGGTTATCTCCTTGTGCCCGATCGGGAGGCCAAGCTCGAGGAAGGTGTTTTCACCGGTCTTTATGATATCTTCTTCCAGTTCCGTGCGAACCTTTTCAACCACCTCTTCAATTCGCGCCGGGTGGATCCTTCCGTCAGCAATGAGTCTTTCCAGGGAAACACGCGCCACTTCCCGTCGGAAAGGGTCAAAGCCGGAGAGAATGACCGCTTCGGGTGTATCATCAACGATAACGTCTACTCCGGTTGCAGCTTCAAACGCCCGAATATTTCTCCCCTCGCGCCCGATGATCCTTCCTTTCATTTCATCGCTTTGGATGTTCAAGACGCTCACAGTGGTTTCAACGGAGTGATCTGCCGCAGTTCTTTGCAAAGCATGAACAATCAATTTCTGGGCCTCCCTTTTTGCTTCATCCCGCGCCTTATCCCGGATTTCCTTTAGGATGTGTGCCGCATCAGTCCGTGCCTCGTTTGCAAGGTTTTCAATCAGAACTCTCTTGGCTTCATCACGCGAAATGCCCGCCAAACGCTCCAGCCTAAAATTCTCCTCGGTAATGAGGGCGTCAAGCTCCTTCTTCCGCTCTTCATTCCTCTTCATGGTTTCTTCGTTCGTCCGGCGCATATTTTGTACATCGCGTTCCTTCTTTCCCAGAAGCTCGACCTTTCGATCGATGTTCTCCTCACGCTCATCAAGGGACTTTTCTTCTGCCTGCAATTTGCTCCGTTTTTGTTGAATCTCAGCATCGTAGTCCTTCTTTTTCTTGTACCACTCGTCCTTTACCTCAAGAAGTTTCTCTCTTTTAATGGTATCCGCTTCTTTTGTTGCATCAGCGATTATCTTCTCTGCTTTTGCAGTTGCGGATAACACCCTGTTCTGTCCACTCCGTGAGTTGAGAAACCACCCCATTCTAAAAGCAACACCGGCTGAAAGGATGAGAAGGGGAATTAACATATTCATTTCCATACTGCCTCCGAGTCAAAAAAAATCCGCACCCCTCAACCGTCACGATCAAGTATTATGAAAGAACCTCGATCCAACACAGTGGGTGCCCGCCTGAACGCCTTTTGCGTCCCCTGTCCTGCTCGCTTCTCTTCAAGAGATTCGAAGGTCATGGCAAGAACCAGGTATCGCTACCTGGGGGGCATGCAATCAACGCCCCAGAGCCTAGCTCCCTAATAAAAGTACTGTTGGTTCTTTATAATGTGTTTGAGACGGCTGAGTGTGCGGATAATCTGCACGAACTCATATTACCGATTGTTACAACGAATCTGCATCCTCCTGAAGATGATCATGATTGCGGAATTTCTTCTGAACAGTCATCAAGAAAGCCTGTTATCTTTGCAAGTTCAGCTTCGACCTGGGAGGCATGCGATTTTGCCCCCTCCTGTTCTTTCAAGTACTCTTCCGTAATATTAAGCGCAGAAAGAACGGCAACCGTCAGCGTCGGTTGTTCGGGAAGTTTCTTGTGAATAGTGTTGATCATGTCGTCGACATGCTGCGCAACTTTCCGAGTGAATTCTTCACTCTCCCCGCGCAGAGGGTACTCTGACCCGAATATCTTAACCTTGATGCTTTTCCGTTCTGGTGCGTTCGTCATATCCAGTGTTCGCTGTATCTGGGTTTCTCCGTCATTATAAATAGCCGTCTATCCTGGCGAGAAGATCTTTCACTTTCGCCATCAATACTTCCCGGTCGCCATTAAATTGGAGGGCGGCGCGTGCACTTTCCGACCGAACCTTTTCGTCCTTGAGAGAGGCAACGAGAGACTCCGATTTTGCAAGATCAGATTTCAATTTTGCGAGCTCTCCCTCTATGGCTTTGATACGTTCACTCAAGGAGGTTCGCTCATTGCGAAGGAATTCGATGGTGTCCGCAGCTTTGCGTGCCGCATCCCAAAGCGCCTGCAGTGCTTTGCTCACTCCCTGCGTTCCCGGCATTACAACAGGAGTGCTTTGAGTTGAATTCTCTTCCACGATTAAGCCCTTATCTCCGTCGGGATGATCGCCTGACCGCTAGGAACTCCGCAACGTTGCTCCTAATGAGCGCTCCGCGCCGAGCGTAATTCTTCTGACCTCCGCCTCAATTTCCGAATCAGTGAGAGTCTTTTCTCCCGATAGCAACGTAACTGTGAAAGCAAGGCTCTTCTGATTTCCACTTAATTCATTTCCCTCATATACATCAAACAACTCTACTTTCTTGAGGAGTTCGGTTCCGCTTTTCCGAATGCACCGCTCCAAGTCATCAGCAGAGACCGTTTCAGACACAACAAAAGCAATATCTCTCTGCACCGCTGGATATTTTGGCAGCGGGCTGTACTTCCTCTCGTGAGAAAGGATCAAAGAACTGATCAACATCTCGCCGACATATACTTCTTGCTCAATATCAAACAACGCCATCAATGAAGTCTTAGCCTTACCAAAGTATCCCGCATAAGTTCCATTGATTTCAATGGCTAGCGTCTGTTCAGTTAAACTTTCGGTGGTAGAATAATAAATTAACTTACTTTTGTCAAGGCCTAGACTTACACAAAGGGCCTCAAGTTCTCCCTTCAGGTCGAATAAGGAAACGGGCCTTTCAGGCTCCGCCCACGTTCTTGGTGATCGACGGCCAGTGATCGCTATTCCCACTCGCTCCTCCTCCACAGCAGATTGCAAATCTTGCCGGTCAGTCAGCGGTTGTCTGGCCTCGAAGATATGACCGATCTCAAAGAGGCGGACATGCCTGTTGCCAAAATTGGAGTTCCGTGCCACACAATCCAGAAGACCTGGAATCAATGACGCCCTCAGCACCTCCATTCCTTTATTCTGTGGGTTCTTTATTGGAATGTGCTCCCGCGTGACAATCTTCGCACGAGCAAGGTCATACATCGGATTGCAAATCGTCTCATGAAATCCAGCGCCGACAAGAGAAGTTCGCACCGGATCCGACTGGTGGCCGGTTGGAAAGGACTGCATGAGGTTGATAGACGCAATTCCCTTTTCCTCAATGGAATCATATCCGTATATCCTTGCGACTTCCTCAATCAAGTCGATCTCGCGCTCAATATCTATGCGAAAGGTCGGAATGGTGCAGTTGAATGTGCCCCCTTTCCCTGCGGATACCTGAATCTCAAGACCCTTTAGAATCTTTTTTACCAAGGAGGATGGCAACCGCGTCCCGAGCACATGGTTCACCCGGGTGATGCGAAGTGGAATTTTCCGGGGAAGGACCTTCCGGGGATAGATATCAATTGTTCCGTGAAGAAGCTCGCCTCCTGCAATCTCGAGGATCAGTGAAGCAGCGCGATTCAGGGCAGCGACTGTCCCATTCGGATCTGTCCCGCGCTCGAATCGGTATGAGGCGTCGGAGGAAATCCCAAGCATTCTCGCCGTCTTCCGAATATTCCTTGCGTTCCAGTATGCACTTTCAAGAACTATGTCTACTGTTTTCTCATTGATTTCAGAGTTCTCGCCACCCATAATGCCGGCAATCGAAACGGGACGCTCAGCATCACACACCATGACTGCCTCAGGTGGTAATTCGTGATCCTTTCCATCCAGTGTCTGAAAGTGTGTCCCGGCTTTCGCTTGTTGAATGATCAGCTTTTTTCCCTGAAGTAGAGAGTGGTCAAATGCATGGAGCGGTTGTCCCAACTCATACATTACAAAATTCGTCACATCGACAATGTTATTGCGTGGTCGAAGACCAACGTTTCGCAAAAATTTCTGCAGCCAATCCGGGGAATGGCCTACCTTCACGCCGCGAATGACGCGGGCAGAAAAACGCAGGCAGTTTTTCTTGTCAAGGACGCGCACAGAAAGGAAGCGAGAGATCGGTGTTTTCCCCGCTCTGGGCCGGGAGAGTGGCCGGGCAATCTTCTTCCCAACAACGAGCCCGATTTCCCTCGCAACGCCAATATGGCTCAGTAAGTCGGGACGGTTGGCAGTTATTTCAACATCATACAAGGTCTCGTTTTGTCCGAGGGCAACGGAGACCGGCTGTCCGATTCGAGTTGATTTGTTGAGGAGTAAAATGCCATCGGCGTCATTTCCAATATCAAGCTCGTATGCCGAACAAATCATACCAAAGGATTCAACTCCACGAATCTTGACCTGCGAAAGGACAAACGGCTTTCCATTTGGGTCATGTTGATTTCTAGGAACCGTTGCGCCTACGCGCCCTACCGCAACCTTCTGACCCACGGACACGTTTGGAGCACCGCAAACGATCTGTAGTATTTCCTTTCCGATATCTACCCTGCACACAGAGAGCCTGTCTGCATTCGGATGGGGGACGCATTCGATAACTTTCCCCACGATGAAACCCTCGAATCTCTTGCCAAGATCCACCACATCTTCAATTTCAACTCCCAGCATGGAAAGTTTATCTGCAAGGGCCGCAGGTGGAACGGTGAAGGGAACGTACCGTTGGAGCCAGGTGTGGAGAACTCGCATGTTGGATTAGAATTGATTGAGGAAACGAATATCGTTTTCGTAGAAGAGACGGATATCGTCAATGCCATAGCGAAGAAGAGCAATTCGTTCTATACCAAGCCCAAACGCAAATCCCGTGTACTTTTCATCGTCGTATCCAACGGAGCGGAACACATTGGGATCGACCATGCCGCAGCCAAGGATTTCCAGCCATCCATTTTGCTTGCAGAGCCTACATCCTTTTCCACCACACAGGAAGCACGAAATGTAGATGTCGGCGCTTGGCTCTGTAAACGGGAAGAAGGTCGGACGGAATTTATATCGAACACTGCTTCCGTAGAAACGTTTGATGAAACTAATCATAGTTCCTTTCAACTCGCTAAAGGTCACTCCCTCGTCGACATACAATCCATCCACTTGGTGAAACACGCAGTAGCTTCGCGCGCTAATTGCTTCGTTGCGGTACACTTTGCCGGGCATGATAACGCGAACCGGGGGTTGATGCTCTTCCATCACACGAATCTGCACCGGTGTTGTATGGGTTCGTAAGAGAAGATTTTTGCTCAAGAAGAATGTGTCTTGCGAGTCTCGCGCCGGGTGATCCGGAGGAAAATTAAGAGCTTCAAAGTTATGATAATCGTCCTCGATTTCAGGTCCGTCAGCGACGCCAAATCCCATCGATACAAAAATGGACTTGATCTCATCGGCTGTTTGCGTGATTGGATGTTTCGTGCCGACAAAGCGTGAGCGGCCGGGTAGGGTCAGATCAATTCGCTTGTCGTGGTGGTGGTCTTGCACGAATTGCTTGATCTTTCCATCAAAGGAAGATTGGATCTGTGCCCGCAGCGAGTTCAGCAGCTTTCCAACAGTTGGTCGCTCTTCCGGAGCGATCGTCTTCATTTCATCAAACAGAGTTGCCACGGAACCCTTCCGCGCGAGGAAGCGAATTCGAAATGCTTCGAGCGATTCCCGTGAGGTTGCCTGCGCGAGAGACGTTTCCGCTTCTTTGAGCAGAGCATCGATTTTCGATTTCATGTCCATAGGGTATTCAGGAAGGTGGTTCTTCAAAAACACACTCCCATTCACGCTGCCAGAAACGATTCCGGGAACGGGAATGGGAGATTCTGAAGATTACGCTGTAGCGAATTTGACCACTTCTGCAAATGCTTCTGGATTGCTAACGGCCATTTCCGCAAGAACCTTTCGATTGATATCGATGCTCTTCTTGTGAAGGGCGTTGATGAGACGGGAATAGGTTGTTCCGTGAAGTCTGGCGGCTGCATTGATCCGCGCAATCCAGAGTTGACGAAACGTCCTCTTTTTCGCTTTGCGATCACGATAGGCATACTGCAAGCCTTTGTCAACGTGATGCTTGGCGACGGTGAGGACTTTGCTTCTCGCACCCCATGCGCCTTTCGCCTGGCGGAGAATCCGCTTGCGACGGCGATGGGAGGCAACTTTGTTCTGTGAACGAGGCATAGTTGCTCTTGTCCTTTATTGTGTTTGTAGTTCGTCGAAGCCATGAGCCCGACGCGTGATGAAGCTTATGATTGCAACATGATTTTCACAGCCTTGACGTCTGCTTTGGAGGCGAGATCGCCTTTCCGAAGGTTCCGCTTTCTCTTAGTCGTCTTCGAGGTCAGGATATGACTTCGAAAAGCCTTGGCGCGTTTCACCTTCCCGGAACTGGTAATCCTGAATCTCTTTTTTGCACCGCTTCGTGTTTTCATCCTTGGCATTGTAGAGTCCTTTTTACTTTTCTTGTGCTTTCTTTGAATCAATTTTCTTCTTGCGTTCGGGTGCGAAGATCGCAATCAAACTTCTTCCTTCGAAATGTGCAGGTTGGTCGACTTTCGCAACATCCTCGAGGGCATCCGTAAGACGCGCCAGCAATTCTTCTCCGTTCTCCTTATAAGTGATCGCTCTTCCCCGGAACACGACGGTCGCTTTCACTTTATGGCCTTCAGCAAGAAACTGTCGCGCGTGACGCATCTTGAAATCAAAATCATGGACGTCGGTATTTGGCGAAAACCGGAGTTCCTTCAGCAGGGAAACATGTTGGTGCTTTTTCTGAATCTTATCTTTCTTCGCAAGCTCATACTTAAACTTGCCAAAGTTTATCACCTTGCAAACTGGAGGCTTCGCGTTCGGAACGATCTCGACGAGATCTGCATCCTGTTCCTTTGCGAGCGCGATGGCATCCTTTGGGGTCATGACGCCAAGTTGTCCACCGTGATGATCAATGACACGGATCTCGGGGACTTTTATTTCTT
>QKGJ01000170.1 GCA_003251275.1 Ignavibacteria bacterium | reverse complement strand
GCCCTCTGCGATGATCCGCTTACCGTTGCCAATCGCATCCGAAAGAAAGAGGACCGTGTCAGTAATGTACTCATCAATTTCCTTATCAAACTCCTGATATTCCTGGATGATCTGATCGACGTCCAGTTTTGATTCGCCATAGATCTTTGTCAGGATCTGATTCTTTTCCTCGATGTTTTTCTTCAGCTTGTGAGCAAGAATGTCTCGGTCAAGAAGATCAACGATCTTGATCCCGGTACGCATAAACTTGTCGATATACGCAGGCCCGATTCCGCGCCCTGTTGTTCCGATCTTGGATGTGTGCTGTTCTCGAATCACATCTAACTGTTTGTGGTAGGGCATGATCAAGTGTGCATTATGGCTGATCAGAAGTCGATTTCCGATTTTGATACCCGCTTCCTTCAATTGGTTGATTTCCTTCATGAGCGCGGAAGGATCGATCACAACGCCATTGCCGATAACGCAGGTGATATGTTCATGAAAAATTCCGGAGGGAAGAAGGTGGAGCACGTATTCTGTTGGGCCGATGCAAACCGTATGGCCGGCATTGGCGCCCCCTTGATAGCGGGCAACGATATCGACGTGCTCTGCAAGCATATCGACAATTTTTCCTTTGCCCTCGTCACCCCACTGGGCTCCGACGATGATCTGTACCGCCATTGTGTTGTTCAGCTCTGCATTATGGGAGGTGAGTGCGAAGGGACCAAAACAAATCTCCGATCCTCGGTTCAAGAAAATGTCGGAGATTCATCGGTGAGATGCAATTGCTACTTGAAACTCTTTACCGCTTCCTGCAGAGTGAGATATTGCTCCATCATCGATTCGAGGCGAGTAATCTTGAAGAGATTCTGTATCTTCATGGACGCGCCGGCAATTTTCAATCGGCCACCGGCATTCTTCATGGTGGTCACGCCGTTGATCAGCAGCCCAAGTCCCGAACTGTTGATGAATTGGACGTTGCTTAGATCGATAACGAGGTTTTTCTTCCCGTCATCGATACATTCGTTGATCTTGCGGACGAGCGTCGTTGCGTCGGGGCCGCCCATGAGACTACCCGCAAGACTGATGACGGTAACGGTCCCCTGTTGCGTGGTTGTGAATTCCATATGCTCTGCTCCTTGGGAGAGATCAGGCTAATTTTTTGCGCGCTTTTCTCTCGTTCCATTCAACGACGGTCGCGCTCGCAATATAGATGGAGGAATATGTTCCGGTGATAATGCCGACGACAAGAGCGAAGGAGAACCCGCTGTTCACTTCGCCACCGAAGACGAACAGCACAACGAGAACCATGAAAATGGTACCAGAGGTGATGATCGTACGCGAAAGGGTTTCATTCAGGCTTTTGTTGATGAGCTCGATCAATCCCATGCTTCGAAATATTTTTTGGTTCTCACGAATACGGTCGAAAATGACCACCGTATCATTTACAGAGAGACCGACAAGGGTAAGGAATGCAGCGATCATATTCTGGGATATTTCCAGATTGAGATTTGGAGTGAGGCCATCAAAGATCGAAACCATCCCAATAGTAATTAACACGTCATGAAAGAGAGCAATCAGAGCGCCGACACCATAGATGAACTTGAATCGGAAAGCGACATAAAGACAAATTGCCACGAGGGAGAAGAAAACGGCGAGATAGGCGTCGCGCTGCAGCTCTGCCCCGATCTTCGGTCCGATCTTGTCCTCCTTGATAACCGTGAACGGATTGTCTTTAAAGTGTGTTGCCACCCCTCCACGAATCTGGTCTCCTATAGTCGTTCCGACGCCCTGCTTGACGGTGCGAATCAGGATATCGCGTTCGCTGCCGAAGGTCTTGATCTCCGCATCGCCAAACCCCGCCTTGTCCATTGCGCTACGCACCTCGCCGATTTCAACTTCCCGCGTGAACTCGACGACGAGTTCCGTACCCCCGAGAAAATCAATGCCGAAATGGAGTCCTTTGATCACCAGCGAGACAATTCCCGCAGTGATAAGGGCGGCGGAAATAAAGTAAAAAATTTTCCGGTACGCTAAGAAATCAATGGTTGTTTTGCCAAAAACTCGCATGTACTAAATCTCCGTAAGTCGATCGCGTTCGTGAGGGAAAAAAATGCTACCCGAAGTTCACCAATGACTGCTTCTTGTCCGTCATGATGTCGAAGAATATTCGTGTAATGTATATGGCGCTGAACATGCTGGCGGCGACCCCGATAATAAGTGTCAGGGCGAATCCCTGAACAGGGCCGCTCCCGAATTGAAAGAGAATCAATCCAGTGATGAAGGTGGTGACGTTTGAATCGAGAATGGCGCTAAAGGCTTTTGAATATCCTTCATCGATTGCTGCCCGCAGGGTCTTACCCGTTTCCTGCTCTTCGCGGATACGTTCATAAATCAGAACATTTGCATCGACGGCAATTGCAAGAGTGAGAATAATGCCGGCAATTCCGGGCAGAGTTAGTGTTCCACCGAAATATGCCAACACTCCAAGGATGAAGAGCATGCAGAAAACCACCGCAAAATCTGCGACGACCCCTCCGGTGTGATAATAAATTACCATGAAAAGGATCGTGAGAAGTGTTGCCAAGCCCGCGGAGAGAAGTCCCTTGCGGATGGAGTCCTCGCCGAGGGATGGTCCAACGGACCGTTGTTCGATAATGTCGACGGGGGCAGGAAGGGCACCCGCTTTCAATACAATTTCGAGCAGCTTGCCTTCTTCGAGATTCTCCATTCCTTCAATTTGTGAATGGCCACCCGTTATTTTAGAACGGACAACAGGAGCAGAGAACACAGATTGATCAAGAACGATTGCAATGCGCTTGTTAATGTTCGCGCCCGTGATTCGCGACCACTCTCTCGATCCTTCTGTGTTCATCTCCATGGTCACAATCGGTTGATTATAGTTCGGATCGATCGTTGCCCTCGCGTTTGTGATAACACCGCCTTCAAGTTCTGCGGTCTTTTTCGCGGGGTAGAGAGTGAAATATTTCTTACCATCCTGTCCAAGCTGCCCTTTCGCACTCCACAAGAATTCCATGTCGCTTGGGATCAGCCGTTGAATGTCTGGGCGGTCGAGGAGGCGACGAACCTTGTCTTTGTTCTCTTCAACCACTGAAGCCACCCCCTGTTGCGTAAACCCCGCGATGGCAAAGAAAGGATGCTCCTTTGCAAACTGTTCGGGAGTTTTTTCGACCTCGGGAGTAATGTCGGAAGTATCCTTAGGTGTGTTCGTTGAATCCTTGGCAGCAAGGTACTTATCGATACCTTCCATGACGCGGGCAGCGACCTCAGGCTCCTTGAGAAGACGAAATTCGAGGAGGGCAGTCTTGCCAACGAGGTCCTGAACCTCTCGTTCGTTCGAGACTCCGGGAAGCTCGACAATAATTCTCGTGCCGCCGAGCTTCTGAATAGAAGGCTCTGAGACTCCGTATTGATCGACCCGGTTCCGTACGATTTGCATTCCCCGGTCGACCGCCTTTTTTGCTTCATCTTCCAGAAAGCGAAACACGTCGTCATCTGTGTCGCGAAGGTTCAGATAATAGCGGCTGAGCCGAACTCCGCGCCGTTCACATTCACTCCTGAACAGGACAACCGGTGACTCATCAGACCGGGCAACCTGTTGCCGCACCTCCTTGATGATCGCGGCAAACGCATCATCTTTGTTCTTCGCCAGTTTTTCAATGAGACTGACTACGTTCACTTCAAGGACAACGCGCATGCCACCTTGAAGATCGAGTCCGAGCTTGATCCGTTTTTTACGGAACTCACGAATCTCCTTCTCGTGTTGCTCAACGAACTGTATGCTGTCCGCCCCGGTCAGAGCCTTTTTTTGTGAACTGAGCTCGTAGTCTTGATACGTCGGTAGGAGAAACCAGATTGACAACAAGACCGAAGCCGCAACAACGATGATTCTGAATCTATACTTTCGCACTCAAGACCTCCGGGATCACGCAAAGGGAAAAATGATGTTGGAAGGATATGAATCGGTAAAATAAAAGCTCACAAATATAAACGAACACTCTTTGAAAGTCAATAAAAAACATTGCTTTTCCAAGCGTATTACGTTATATTTTTTCGCACTTCATCACAAGTATCGTCTTACTTTTTCTTTAACAAGTGGAGGTTTTTTTTATTGTATGGCTGTAATGACGAGCATGCGGGAGCATATGTCGAAGATCTTGATAGCTCTCGTTATCATTCCCTTTCTCGGTCTCATTGTGATAGAGTGGGGGATGGATTTTGTTGGTATTGGGCGAGGAGCGAAGGAAACTATTGGATCTGTGAATGGGAAGGACATCTCGTACAGGGAGTTTTCGGAAGCCCTCCGATCGTTTTCAGATAATCAGAAAGCACAAACCGGCGTTGAACCCGACGATTCACAGCTTCCCCAACTAAGGAACCAGGTGTGGGAGTCAATCGTGAACGAGCGGTTGATCGAAGAACAGATCCACAAGCTCGGGGTAACGGTGACGGACCAGGAGATCAATGACTGGGTTCGTGGGAGCAATCCACCTGAAGATCTAAAACGCAATTTTGTTGACTCGACGGGGCAGTTTCGTCGTGACGTCTATGAGCAGTTTCTTGGGAACCCGAATCAGTTTATTCCCGACCCGCAGGGGACGGATCCAGCGTACGGCAGTAAGTGGCTCGTCAACTACGAAAAGTCGCTCCGGGAGCGAATGCTTCGCGACAAATTGCAGAGTATCGTGCTTGCATCCGTTCAGGTGAGCCCGGGAGATATCCTCCGACGCTATCAGGATCAGAACTTGAAATTCCAGGTTCTCTACGCCCTGCTCGATCCGAACACTTTGGTCAAGGATGAGGAGGTTACAGTAACTGACGGTGACTTGAAGTCATTGTACGAGGAGAATATTGATCAATACCGTTTCGAGTCTTCGAGAAAGTTGAAATACATACTGCTGAGCTCTTCTCCATCCGCTGAAGATACTGCGGCATGTAAGAATGATATTGACCATGCGGCGAGCGAGGTTGCGGCGGGTATTGATTTCCTCGAGGTGGCTTCACTCTACTCCGGAAAACCTGACAGTGGCGCATGGTTCAAACATGGGGAGCTTGACCCGGTTTTTGAAAGCGTGGTATTTGGAGGCAAAGTAAACGATATTGTCGGTCCCATTGCGGTCAGCGGTGGTTATCAACTTGCGAAGATCTTGGAGGAGCGAAAGGGACCCAACGAATATGTTCATGCGAGCCACATCTTGTTTTCACTGAATGGAGCAAAAGATACGAACACAGTGAAGGAACAGGCTCGTGAAGTGTACATCCGGGCAAAAGCAGGGGCGAATTTTGCAGAGCTTGCGAAGACATATTCTGAAGATCCGGGATCTGGTGCACGCGGTGGAGATCTTGGATGGTTTTCTCGTGGCCGCATGGTAAAATCCTTTGAGGATGCGGCGTTTAGAGCGCGGCCTGGAGAGATTGTGGGGCCAATTCGATCGCAATTCGGTCTCCATATCATCAAGATATTTGGAAAAGATAACCGCGAACTGAAGCTGGCATCAATCCGCGTTCCGATAACGACAAGTGAGAAGACAAAAAGCGACCTTAATCAACGGGCTGAGGATTTCAGTTATAACGCTAACGAATCTGATTTCGTGAAGGAAGCAGAACGGGCTGGATTCGATGTTCGAGAATCAGTGGTGCAGGAAAAGGGAGGTGTTGTTCCCGGCGTCGGCGTCAACGAGTCTATAACCCGATGGGCTTTCAAGAGTAAGGTGGGGAGTGTGAGCGGCTCTTTTTCACTTCCAGCTGGTTATGCAGTATTTACAGTTGTCGAAGTCACTGACGCGGGGGTGCGAAGTTTTGACGAGGTAAAAGCCTCCTTGCAGCCCCAGGCTCTGCGGAAGAAAAAAATCGAAAAAATAAGGAGCATTGCCACGGAAGCCTTGGCGAAGCTCTCACCAGCTGATAGTCTCTGGAAGGTGTCTGAACTAATACCAGGCGTCCAGGTGCAGAGGGCAGGTCCGTTTACCCTGTCTGGAACTGTGCCCGGCGTGGGTCGTGATCAGGGTTTTCTCGGAACAGCAGAAGCTCTTTCGATTGGCCAAATTTCTAAGCCGATCGAGGGTCTTCGCGGCGTGTACATGATCCAGCTGGTTGCCCGCTCGGAATTCGATTCCAGCGCTTTTGCCTCGCAACGAACGACTCTTGAGAATCAGATGTTGCAGGAAAAGAAGAACCGCTTCATTGGAGAATGGCTTGCTAGCCTTAAAGAGAAAGCAAGCATTGACGATAGAAGAGATATTTTCTTTCGCTAGGATTCAGCGTTGATGTCGGTGGCTTATGAGCATTCGACGTACCATATATATCATCTTGCTTCTTTTCTCTTTGCATGCCGCAGGCGCCTATGGAGTGGCGGCTGACCAGCGGTTTTCTGTCAGCGCGAAAGGCGCCCTCACTACCGATTCACAGCTCTTCCCAAACCCCAATGCGCTTGACGAGATTGCCCGCGCTCAATCCATTGAACTCAATAGCGCGTATGGTGGAGGCGTCGAGGCCCGTTATTTCTTTTCAGAAAGCAATCTCTCGGTTGGGCTGAACATCGAGTATCTCGCTGCGAACCAATCCTACAAAACCGGCAGTCCATTCAGTCAGCCGAGGAGTATCGAGGATGGATATCGTGTCATCCCGATTGAGGCCACGCTGTATTTCACCATTCCCATCTCGGGGGATCCAGTCAGCATCTATATGGGAGGTGGTGGGGGGATGTACTTCGGCAAGCGCCGCTACCGGATTAACGGGACGAATGCAGTTCCCGTTCGCTCCACGACTGGATTCGGGATACACGTTGTTGCCGGTGTTGGCTATCGGGTGACGGAGTGGTTCGGTGCCCTCGGAGAAATGAAGTTTCGCGACCTCCAATTTGAGGCTCTCAATGCGGTTCCGGGTCAGGATCCGGTTGCATCAAGAGTCCATACAAACGGCATCGTCTTCCAACTTGGTGCGTCTGTTTTCTTTTGACAAGTCCGACGTTGGCTTCTCTCTTAAAGCTTCCCGTTTCTTCTCTGCTTGATGTTTCACGTTCCGTCTTGAGAGACCTCCTCGCTTCGACTTACGACGTTGTTTCGGAAGAAATCGTTGTGGCCGGCCAACCCATCTCCTTCGCTCGCGTTCGCAGTAGCTCAGTTCTTATTGATGCCATCACACCCGAGAGTTTTGCAGTTGATGAGCGTCTTCCTTACTGGTCGGAGTTGTGGCCGTCATCCGTGATTTTGGCCGAGCACGTCGCTCAAACCGGAATATGTCGGGGCGCCCGCGTTCTCGACCTTGGCTGTGGTCTTGGCCTTACGGGCATAGTTGCGGCATCCATGAGATTGTGGGATGGTTCACATG
>QKGJ01000083.1 GCA_003251275.1 Ignavibacteria bacterium | reverse complement strand
GTCGCTTCCGCGTCTTCTGGATGGAGCAATTGCCTCCAGTTTTCATAAGACGCCGGAAACTCGTTTGGCTCATATCCTAGCATGGCGTAGTAACGAGGGCTGAAATAAACCTGTCCTGTACTGATGTTCCAATCCCAGATACCATCTGTAGTTCCATCGAGAGCAAGGCGTAAACGTTCTTCACTCTCTTTCAAAGCGGTCTCAGACTGCTTTCGCTCGGTGATGTCTTCCATGATTGATGCCCACCGGTACACCTCACCTGCCCCGTTAAGAACCGGAAATATTCGACTCGATACCCAACGCACGCTACCATCCAGATGAACGATTCGGTGTTCTTCGTCATAAGGTATACCCTCGAATCGTTGTTCAAGCGCTTTAATCACACTCTCCTTATCGTCAGGGTGAATGACATCTATCACAATGTTCTGATTCTCATAGAAACTCTCGCAGGTCCGTCCGGTTAATTCCTCGAAGGCGGGATTCACGTAGAGCACATGACGGGTTTGGGCGTCGCGCAACCAAATGACTTCCCGAAGCGATGAAGCGATTTGCCGGAGCCTTTCCTCACTCTCCCGTAAGGCTTGTTCTGCCTTTTTGCGCTCGGTAATATCCCTGATAACCGCACAATCGAGCTCACGACCGCCAAAATCGATGTAATTAGCGATAATTTCAACAGGGATGAGCCTACCATCTTTAGCCCGATGTTGCGCTTCAAGAGAATGCTTGCCATTTTTCTTGATTTTCTTCCAGGTGGTTGGCCAATTTTCTATCGAAAATCCTGGATCCAAATCCACTAGAGACATATCCAGGAATTCCTCACGGCTGTACCCAAGCATGCGACAGGCAGATTCATTGACATCCACGATTCGAGCATCTGAGTTCATCCAGTGAACTGCATCAGCAACATGATCCACACTGAAGCGGGTTAGTTGCAGGGCTTCCTCCGCTCGTCTGCGCTCAGTGATATCTACAAGAGAAACGAAAATTCTTTTCCAGGTCGATTCATACCCTGGAGGAATATTGAATTGCAATATGATGTCCAGTCTTTCTCCCTGTAATGTGTTTTGTGAAGATTCATTCGTGAATGCAGTTTCTCCGTCAGCAAGTGCAAGGATCTCCTCAAGAAAAGAATCCCAGGTTTCTTCAATGAAAATCGTAGAGAATGCCTGGTTTAGGTCTTCACTTTTGGATGCTCCGAAAAGATCGAGTGTAGCCTGATTGACACGTATAACTTTATATAGTTGTGCACAGTGCTTTAAAGATTCTGGATTTGCCTTGAAATGGGCTCTGAGATCGGTAATGCCAGATTGTTTCAACCCTTCGATATATTGCCGAACTTCGGATGCATCCTCTTCCCACAGAGATACCGGGGAATTTTCAAAAAGGCTTCTAAAGCGCTCTTCGCTTTCCTGTAACTCCCGTTCCGCTCGTTTGCGTTCGGTGATGTCAACCAGTTGTCCCATACTGAGAGAGTTTCCCGCTTTATCCTTTACAGCGGTTACACTCATTTCGGCGTGGCGAATTTCACTATCGCCGCGGATGATACTCATTTCATAGCGATGAGGAACCTCCTCTCCTCGCTGCCTTCGGATATATCGCTCAGCAACGAGATCCCGGCTATCATCTGATAAAACCTCACGAAAATCCATGCCGAGCAACTGTTCTTCTGAATACCCCAATATCTTACATAGTTCATCGTTGGCATAGATGACATGATACGCATTATCAATTGTAAAAATGCCGGCCAGGGCATTCTCTACAATGGAGCGGAATTTTTCCTCATTTTCTTGCAACTTCTCCTTGACCAATTTTCGTTCGGTGATGTCACGGGCATAAGCACAGTTAAATTCTTTGCCATCATAATTCACCCGGTTAACAACGATTTCAACCGGGA
>QKGJ01000394.1 GCA_003251275.1 Ignavibacteria bacterium | reverse complement strand
AAAAAACCCGCGGGTTTTAACCCCATCATGAAAAAGAACATCAGTCTTTTCATCCTCTTTGCATCCATTGCAGTCCTCGTGTGTCTTTCCGAGCGGACACCGGTTCATCGGTCGGAATTCAAGACGGAGACGATTCGTGAATTTAACTTCTACTATGAAGGCGTGGTGGCGGGAACACTTCCGGGTCCCTATTTCTATCGAATCTTCTTTCCCTTCATGATTCATGCAATTGCCTCGGTCATTCCTCTTTCACCGATCAATGTTGACTTCGCACTGAAACTTCTGGTGTTGCTCATTTCCCAGTGGGTCTTCTATGCTCTTCTTCGATCCCATCTCGGTGAATGGCAATCATTCGCAGGAGTATTACTCTTTAACGTCCTGATGATGTTTTCTCTTTCGTACATTCATGGACCGTCGGTTCTCGAAACCGGGGATATTGCGAACGCACTCGTGTTCGCCTCCGCGCTGCTGTTGCTGCACCAAAACAAATTCGGCTTCCTTTGTGTGATCGCTGCTCTTGGGATGTTGAACCGGGAAACCCCTCTTTTGTTCGTGCCCGTGGTATTTCTCCACGACAGGTTTCACGAAAGAGGTTGGCGTCGTTCAGCCATTCTTTTTCTGATTCTCGCTGGCATTTACCTAGTACCAAGATTTTTGATTGGTTCAACTTCTTCCGACTGGTTTCGTTTCGAAGGAATCCCATGGAACATCCCCTTCGCAGCAGAGAACTTTGCAAAACCCATTGTTGCAAATCTGCGACTTCTAGTCTTGCTGGGTCCGCTATTCCTGCTTGGATTCTCCCGGTTCCAGGATCAACCACCGCTGTTTAAACACGCGGCCATACTTGTGCCGGTATTCCTACTTGTCCATTATGTGCTGGCCACGATCATCGAAGCACGTTTGTGGATGCCCCTGTTTGTTGTTTTGATTCCAATGGCGATACACACACTCTCCGGGTTAATGAAAGTCATGGAACAAGAATGAGCACTGACAAGTATCTCATCGAGGCAATCAATCAGGCAAAGAAAAGCCTCCGTGGAGAAGGCATCCCTATCGGATCGGTGCTTGTGCGCGACGGAAAGATCATTGGTCGCGGGCACAATCAACGAGTCCAAAAAAGTGACCCGACAGCCCATGCTGAAATTGATTGCTTGCGCAATGCCGGGAGAGTTGGGAGCTACAAAGACACCATACTCTACTCGACGTTAATGCCGTGCTACTATTGTGCAGGTGCAGTCGTGCAGTTCGGGATCAAAAAGGTTGTCGTGGGAGAGGCAGAGACCTTTCGGGGGGCGGAAATGTTTATGAAGGAACATGGCGTTCAGGTCGTCAATCTTCAATCGGATGAATGCAAACAGATCATGCGTGAATTCATCAAAAACCATCCCACCCTATGGAACGAAGATATCGGTAAATAGCTCTGGCGCGCCCCGATTGACATTCCTTCCTCTCTTCGGTAACTTGAAACAAGAATTGAAGAATTACACTTATGAAGGAGAATCCCGCGATGAGCACTACAACAGCAACCGGGAAAAGTCACACCAATGCCCGCGGGACCAACGGGTCGCAAAAACTTCGCAACTTCGTTCAGGGAAAGTTGAGTGAATCCAAAACAACAAAGTTCCTCCCCATCATGAACCCCTCCCTCGGCCAGCAGATCGGCGAAGTTCCCCTCTCCACAGCTGATGAGCTGGATGTTGCGGTTGCTGCAGCACGCACCGCGTTCCCCGCGTGGTCAGCAATGCCTATTAAAGAGCGTGTACAGATTATCTTCCGCTACCGGAGTTTGCTTGAAAAATACTCCGAGGAACTTACGGCGCTCGTCCATGAAGAGAACGGCAAGATTCATTCCGAATCAAAAGCAGAAATCGATAAATCGATCGAGGTAGCGGAA
>QKGJ01000237.1 GCA_003251275.1 Ignavibacteria bacterium | reverse complement strand
GTACAATGCTGATGAACAAATTTAGCAACCAATGAAAGATGTTGTCATAGTTTTGATCATAGTTTACCAGGCTATCATTTCCCCGCTTCTCCCCACCAACACTTGCAGGTTTTACCCGTCCTGTTCCCAATATGCGATTGACGCTGTTTCCAAACTCGGCGCGGCAAAAGGGCTTTTGCGGGCGATAAAACGAATTGGAAAATGTCACCCATACAATCCTGGCGGATACGATCCCGCATAAAACAATTTGCTGAGAACACACAAAGGAATGTTGCAGGAAAATGGATAAACAAACCATAATTGGATTTGTTCTGATCGCCGCGGTCTTAATGGTGTGGATGTGGACAAGCGCGCCCAAGCAGGGTGAGCACGGGCCGATACCCGACACGCTCGCGGCGAAAGCCATGCCAGCAAAGCGGGACACAACTCTCCCTCACGCCAAGCCCAAGGATCTAACTGAAACTGACACACTTGGGTCGACGTTTGCCCCACTTATCGGTGGCCGAGAGAAGGTTCTTATCGTCAAAACCGATTTCTACACAGCCGAAGTAACGACAAAAGGCGGCCTGCTCAGAAAGTGGGAGTTGAACAAGTATAAAACCTGGAACGGCTACCCCGTACAAATGATATCCGTAGAACATGGAGGCAACTACAGCCTGCTTTTCACAACCAAGGAAGGGAAGCTAGTAAATACGCGATCACTTCAGTTCAACGCTAGCTTCGGACCCTGGGAAAAGATCGAACTCAAAGGGGCCGACTCTCTCAGTGTTGATCTGGTGCTGAACGTGAACGCTTCCTCCCGCATTGTGAAGAGGTTGGTGTTCAGGAATGGGCGATATACCCTTGACAGCCGTTTCGAGTTTGTGAATATGCAAGACATAATTGCGAACTATGAATACGCGATCACCTGGGAAAATGGGATTCCCTATGCCGAGCACAACAGTGTTAACGAATCCGGATTCTCACACGCCTATGCATTTGCAGGTGGAGAGAAGACCGAACTGGATGCGTCGGATGCGGGGGCACAGGTTGAAGAGAAATTTAATGGTAATGCTGATTGGGTTGCAATCCGAAACAAGTATTTTGCAGTCGCACTCATTCCGGAGCAGAAGGGAAACAACGGCTTTGAATTGGAAGGAATCAACACACCCCAAGAAAACCACGGCGTAAGAAAGGAATACTCAGTCTTCCTCAAAATGCCATTCAAGGGGAACCCTCAGCAGTCAGAATCAATGACCGTGTTCCTAGGGCCGTTGGATATGGAGGTCATACGGCCCTTGAATCGCAACCTTGAGAAGATCATCAGTTTGGGCGCGGCATGGGTCATTCGTCCAATAGCGGAGTATATTCTTCTTCCCGTTTTCGGATTTCTCAAATCGCTGATTCCGAACTTTGGAATAGTTATCATTGTGTTCTCGATCCTCATCAAGATTGTCCTGAATCCCCTTTCCCGGACGAGCATGAAATCGATGAAGAAGATGCAGGCTCTCCAACCCATGATGGAGGAAATTCGCGAGAAGTATAAGGACGATCAGCAGAAAATGAACCAGCAGATCATGAGTCTGTACAAAGATTACGGCGTGAACCCGGCATCGGGTTGCCTTCCGCTCATATTGCAAATGCCGATTCTGTACGCGCTTTATAATATCTTCAGTTCTTCCATTGAATTGAGACAAGCAGCTTTTTTTGGATGGATTACAGACCTTTCCATCCCGGACGTTCTCTTTACCTTGCCTTTCAAGCTTCCACTCTTCGGGATTAATGAATTCAGTGGCCTAGCCCTTGCGATGGGTCTTACGATGTTTATTCAGCAGAAGATGACGGTGACCGATCCACGACAAAAGATGATGGTGTGGATGATGCCTCTCATGCTAACCCTTCTTTTCAACAGCTTTCCCTCTGGCCTGAACCTCTATTACTTTGTTTTTAATTTACTTTCTATTGCCCAGCAATATTTTACAAACAAGGACATTGCAAAGGAACCTCTAAAGAAGATTGATCCGCAAAAAAGGAAAGAAGGATTCCTCGAACGCTTGGCGAAAAACGTCCCGAAGGTTAAGTAGAAAATTTCGCAGTGAATTTGCAGTGAAGATAAGCCCACAGCATGTGGGCTTTTTTGTTTGCGATGTTGGCGGTTTGAAACTCGGAGACGAAATCTGTAAGTTAGGGGTCCCATATGAAGCTTACTCCAGAAGATACCATTGCCGCCATTGCAACCCCTCCGGGTGAGGGAGCGATCTCTATCATCCGGGTCAGCGGACCAATGGCGATTCAAATCTGCGACCGAGTTTTTGTTGGAAGTGTGAAGTTGGCGGATACGCCAGGTTACACGATCCGCCACGGCACCATCAGGCGAGAGGATCTGAGCATAGTTGACGAGGTTCTCGTATCCGTCTTTAGAGCACCGCGCTCGTTTTCCGGCGAAGACTCTGTGGAAGTTAATTGTCACGGTGGGATGCTAGTCGCGTCCGAAGTCCTAGGTACTATTCTCGAGGCGGGTGCAAGGCAGGCAGAGCCGGGGGAATTCTCGAAGAGAGCGTTCTTGAACGGCAAGATCGACTTATCAAAGGCGGAGGCTATTGCAGGCATTATCTCCGCGCAGACAAGGTCAGCCCTAATGAGTTCGGTAGAACACCTTAAAGGCGGACTTCAGGAGAAAGTTGATAAGATTCGACACATGCTTGTTGATCTCTCGTCTCTCGTTGAGCTTGACCTTGATTTTGCTGAGGAGGGTGTGTCAATGCTTACAGCCGATCAAATCTTAGCCAAGGTCTCAGAAGTCAAGGGATCAATTCAGGAATTGATCTCCGCGTTTGAAGAAGGAAGAATTCTTCGCGAAGGCGCTTCAGTGGTTATCACCGGAAAACCGAATGTAGGGAAGTCGAGTCTTTTCAATCGGATCCTGAATAATGACAGGGCGATAGTCTCCCCGCTGCCAGGGACAACACGAGATCTTCTTGAGGAGAACGTCACGATAGGTGGCGTGCTGTTTAGATTTACTGACACCGCTGGCATCAGGGACTCAGTTGATGTTGTGGAGTCCGAAGGCGTTGCAAGAGCTAGAGCCAGAGAAACCAGTTCTGATATCTCAATCAGTGTTTTCGATGGAACTGAGCCGGTTGATGGATTTTTGGAAAAAGAGGTCGGGGAACGACAGATTATTGCTGTCAACAAGCTAGATATCATGGATCAGAGTATGAGGAACAAATGGGCAAACCGTCTTGGGCAGACAGGAGTCTTGATTTCCGCAATGACCGGTGAGGGGTTGGAAAGTCTAAAGAAGAAACTGATAGCATCAACTGGCAGCCGTGCGAGCAGATCAGAGGAAAGAGTGGGGGCATCAACGTTGCGTCAAAAGGAGGCGCTTGCTGCAGGGTTATTTCAAATCGAGAACGCAGAACGGCTGTGCCAAGAACACGAGGGAAGCGAATTGATTGCTTTCGAGCTTCGTGAATGTCTCACTTCTCTATCTGAAATTACTGGAGAGGTGACGACAGACGAGATTTTGAACAGAGTTTTTGGCCAGTTTTGTATTGGAAAGTAGGAATGTTCCACGTGGAACAAGTTAATTCAAAAAAATGCTATGATGTGGTGGTTGTTGGTGCGGGGCATGCAGGGATTGAAGCGTCTCTTGCTGCTGCCCGGATGGGGTGCCTCACAGCGTTACTCACCATGGACCCAGTGTCAATCGGCCGGATGTCATGTAACCCCGCGATCGGAGGAACGGCCAAAGGGCATCTTGTCAGAGAGATTGATGCCCTTGGTGGTGAAATGGGCATTCTTGCGGATCAAACCGGTATACATTTTCGGGTTCTTAACAAATCCAAGGGTCCGGCGGTCTGGTCACCTAGGTGCCAAAGCGACCGGGAAATGTATTCAAACGCGGCGAAGAATGTGGTTTTCGGACAAACCGGCCTTGAAGTTATCAGGGGAATGGTTGATGACATTGCGGTTGACGGAACATCGGTTGTTGGAGTAGTGCTTGATGGTGGTAGCCAAATTCGCTGCAAGGCGTTGATCATTTGCACCGGCACCTTTTTGAACGCTGTCATGCATACCGGGTTGAGTAATTCGGAGGGGGGTAGATATGGGGAAAAGGCATCGAAAGGTCTTTCCGCGCGTTTCAGGAATCTCGGGCTCACTACAGGGCGCCTCAAGACTGGGACACCACCCCGCCTGAGATTTAGCTCAATCAATCTATCCTACACAGAGGAGCAGCACGCGGACGACCCTCCAGTACCATTCTCATTTAGGAACGCAACTCTCGGGAACAAACAGATTCCAATGTATTTGACTTACACGACCGAGAAGACCCACGACATTCTGCGAGAAGGATTTCATGAGTCGCCCATGTTCACAGGTAGGATCAAGGGGGTTGGACCCAGATACTGTCCGTCCATCGAGGATAAGATCAGCCGGTTTTCTGAGAGAACCCGTCATCAGATCTTCCTCGAAAGGGAGGGGTATAACTCGGATACTGCGTATGTGAACGGCTTTTCAACTAGTCTTCCGGGGAGTGTTCAGGAACGGGCATTGCGAACAGTTCCCGGACTTGAAACTGCAGAAATGCTGAGAGCGGGATATGCAGTTGAGTATGATTATTTCCCCCCCCACCAGCTTGAGCACACCCTTGAATCAAAAGGGGTAAGGGGGCTCTACTTCGCAGGACAGGTAAATGGAACAAGTGGCTATGAAGAAGCTGCGGCGCAGGGATTAATGGCTGGGATTAATGCTGCATTATCGGTCAAGGGAGAGCAACCCCTAATTCTGAAGAGAAGTGAGGCTTACATAGGCGTGCTCATCGATGATCTGATTAACAAGGGTACCGATGAGCCATATAGAATGTTCACTTCACGAGCAGAGCACCGGCTCTACTTAAGGGCAGATAATGCGGACTCAAGACTCACGAGAAAGGGCTTTTCTGTCGGACTTGTGTCTTCAGAGACTCTCAAAATGCTCGAGGAAAAGGAAGAAATGGCTAGGAGCCTCACCGAGCTACTAATCGGAACAAGAGTTTCCCCCGAAACGATAAATGGGTGTCTTCGCAATTCGGGTGTTTCTGAGATAAGAGAGCCCGAATCACTTCTCCAGCTTGTCAAGAGGCCCGGCGTATCGATTCAAAACGTTCTTGAGCTTGAGCCGTTTTTTTCCGACGAGCGATGTCGACCTTTCCTTGAACGCCGAAACTGTGTGGAGAAGGTTGAGATAGAGATAAAGTACGAAGGATATCTCAAACGCCAAGACGAACAAAACAAAAGTCTTGAAAAGATAGAATCCCTGGAAATCCCACGGAATTTCGAGTTTGAGAAAGTCCCGTCACTCAGCAGCGAGGGGAAAGAAAAAATGACGAAGATTCAACCTAGAACGATTGGACAAGCGTCGAGGATTATGGGGGTAACCCCCTCTGACATCTCAGTGCTGATGATATCACTAGCGAAAATTCGTTTCACGTGAAACTAACGACTGATTTGATCGAGAGTGGAAATTCCGGGTTGATTATCAAGCAAATCTGTTGTCAAAACGGTTTGCAGATTGACAATAGCCAATGTGAGAAATTATCCCAGTATATTGACCTCCTTTTAAGCTGGAACGATAGAATTAACCTCGTTTCTCGTTCAGCGGACCGTATAATGATTACAGCTCATGTAATCCACTGCCTGAGCCTTCTCTTCAAGGTTGAAATACCCGCAAAATTGCGGATACTTGATTTGGGTACGGGCGGGGGTTTGCCAGGGATTCCGCTCTCAATTGCGCGCCCAGACCTCTCACTTACTCTGATTGACTCCATCCGAAAAAAAACCACGGCCGTGGAATCAATTGCCACCCAGCTTGGACTTAGCTGCAGGGTCATTAACTCACGAGCAGAGGGACTTTCGCACACCCACCCTGGATTTTTTGACATTGTATTATGCAGGGCAGTTGCCTCACTTTCAGACCTGATAAAATGGTCTAAGCCAATCCTCACCTCAAGAAAGGATCAAGGGCGGACGACGGGAGAGAGAATGACCATTCTTCCGGGAAGCCTTGTTGCATTCAAAGGGGGCGACTTGGATCAGGAGATTGAACAGGCAAAAATAAAGACCGGGGACCACCTTATTCAAACACACCCCCTGTCATTCAAAGGGGCGGACGAACTAAATTTGGTTGACAAGAAAATAATTGTTGCTAGGATTGGCCGATGAAATCGTCCGACCAAAAACTCTCAGAGGATCTCGCGAAGCTGTTGACTGAACAGAGGAATCCGGCGAGCACAGAGCTCGACCGTCTTTCAACTTTTGACGTCCTGAAACTAATCAATTCCCAAGACAAGCTTGTCCCTTTGGCCGTTGAAAAGGAAATCCCCTTCATTGCAAAAGGTGTTGAGCTGATTGTTCAAGCGTTCAAGATGGGAGGGAGGCTATTGTACTTTGGAGCGGGAACGAGTGGCAGGATAGGTGTCGTAGATGCCGCCGAGTGCCCACCCACATTCGGCTCAAGCCCGACACTGGTTCAGGGCTTTATCGCAGGAGGGGAAAGAGCAATGTTCCAGTCTCAAGAGGGCGCAGAAGACAATATCGAACAAGCGACACGTGATGTTGAACGCCTCGCCATTACTTCAAAGGACGTTGTGTGCGGAATTGCCGCGAGTAGACGAACACCATACGTCGTGAATGTGGTAAAGCGCGCGCGAGAACTCGGGGCGAAAACCATCTACGTTACAACTAACCCAAGATCCGATTTCAATCTTGAGGTTGACGCAGCAATTTGTCCTGAGGTAGGACCGGAAGTAGTGACAGGCTCGACTCGAATGAAATCGGGCACTGCGCAAAAGCTCGTTCTCAATATGCTCACGACAGCATCGATGGTGAGACTTGGAAAAGTGTATGAGAATATGATGGTTGATTTGCAGCTCACCAACAAGAAGTTGGTGGAGCGCTCCAAGCGAATCGTCATGACGGCTACTGGGGTTTCCTACGAAAAAGCAGAGGAGGCCCTGAAGGAAAGTGAAGGACACGTGAAGACTGCAATCGTCATGATTGCGGCGAACGTATCACGACAGGAAGCGCAGAAAAGGATCAAAGACGCTGATGGGTTCATCAGAGGAGCAATTGCCAAATCACAATGAAAAGTTGCGGATCATTGTTGAAGAACGCCTGAGCTAACGGATGCCATCACCCGCATCCATATGATCGACGATGGAAGAAACTTTCCCACGAGCAAGCTTTTCCATTAACTCGCATTGATTCATTCGTCCCGCGGTCCAGGGGCAACAAAATCCCAATTGAGTATAAGTGGACTTTCCTTCTTTCATTCAACAGCACCCCCTCTATCAAACCCTGACACGCCGACTTCAGGAATGCCCGATAGGGTCCATTGTCAGGGCCG
>QKGJ01000315.1 GCA_003251275.1 Ignavibacteria bacterium | reverse complement strand
CTCCTTGATGGGCATGACAAGTCCTGTTGTGGTCAAGCCGTGCGGGATACTGATCAAGCGTGTCTTCTTCGTAATCAGTTTTTCAATTCTGTTGATGTTCTCCTGATTCGATTCTTGCGAAGGGACGAACGTCTTGATCACGATGCCTTTCCGGCGCTGCAGTGCAAGCCACGTTACCTGGTTCGCAACGTGCTCCTGCGTCGACGTTATCATTTCGTCACCGCTCTTGAGCGGAAGTCCGTTTGCCACGATGTTAATGCCTTCGGTGGTGTTGCGGGTGAACGCTATTTCGTCCCCCTCGCAGCCCATCAATTTGCCGGCATTTGCTTTTATTGCTTCCCACAGCGGTTCACTGTGTCCGGCCTCAGAGATTTTCTCCAGTTCGTCCATTTTCCCCTTCACCGCATCGATTACCATGTACGGAGAGGCGCCGAGTCCGCCGGTATTCATGTAGTGTTTCTCAGGGCTCAACGGAAATTGTTGACGGACAAACTGCCAAAAGCGTTCGTCAGCCGGGTCAACAGGGGGCCACATAGTCGCGTGTGCTTTGGGCAGTTCATTCACGCTTGTGTGGACCAGTTCCGGCAAAAACGCTGCGCCAGCAACAAGGCCGGTCACTGATTTGAGAAACTGTTTTCTTTTCATAGTCGTTGCCTTCATAATCACGTTGCGATTCTCGTGACCTATATATTCATTTCGATTGTGAGCGAGCCGCCTGATGGATACTTCATGGTGAATGCGCCATCCTTTATTATGCCCGGGTTATTGTTTACACGAACAGATGGTTCCCCAGCCGCCTTCTTGAGTGAAAGAGTTACCGCGACACCGCGTACCGAGAATCGTGTTTTCATTTCATTCACACCATCCAGTAGATTCGGACGGATCACAAGCGAGTCAAGGCCGGGACGAACACCCATAATGTTTTCCACCACTAGCGATGCGATCTCAGCCCATGCCCACCCAACGACTCCAACAGGTGGCGCGGGCGGGGTAATGCTCGGACCATAGCGCTCAAAGAATCCACCCGACTTCCCACCGTTCACAGAGGTCAACCAATTCAAGACACGCCAGACTTTTTCCGAGTTGCCGGTTTCGGCGTACGCGCGCGCGAGAAACAACGAGGCTATTGGCCACGGTGCCGGAGGATCCGGTTCGCTGGAAACATCATATCGCGAATAGCCCCCGGTTGTCCACCGCTGATTCCAAAGCGACTCAACCCAGTCTAATGTCTTCTTTGAAAGCTCACTTGAAGGATCGATCATCCCGTACACAATGGGCTGCACTACCGCGGCGTCAGGATCGCAAGAAGGTTTCTCTTCTGTTGCAAGCGGCGAGTCAGGCGGCATGCTCCTTCTGTTGGGGGGAACAACATACCGTTGCCAATCTCCGTTCAGACTTCTTCGCTTGATGAAATGTCCGTCCTCGATGAAACGATATTTCGGGTTTTCCAACATGGCGGACTTCAGCTTTCCGGCGGCATCGCGCCATCGCGCAATGGGCTTCCTATCTCCTAATAGTTCGGCAACTTCAACAATTTTCTCGAGTCCAAGGATCACCCAGAACTGATAAACCATCTCGAACCCATCGGTGAATCCAAAAGAGTCGTTGCGCTCCCAGTATTCACGCTTGTTCCTGAGCAAGCCGGCTGTTTTGTTCCAGAAAATATCCTGGAGGGGAAAATCAGCAACGAGTCTCAGCTTTGACCAATACTTACGGACAAACTTCTCGTCACCTGTCCAACAAAGATACACCCAAACCACATAGAGCAACTCCCCGTTCTGATCAAGTTCGGTGTAATCGTGACCAAACCAGCGGCTCGATTCGATTGTCCTCCCATCTTCCCCAACGGATTTCTCCAGCATCTTCGTGAGAATGGTTTTCGCCTCCGCAAAGAAACCCGCCTTCACCAATCCTGATACCACCATCGAGTCGTCGCGGACCCATTCCATGTTGTACATCCAGATACCCGAGTCGCGTTTTCCGCTCCACGCAATGTTCGCCTTGAGGCCCGATTTGGAAATGTTGAACAGATGGTCTAGCGACTCATTGCCGGATTCAACCCGCGTCTTGCCACTCCAATATTCGGATGTCTTCTTCTGTGTGAGTGAGAACGACTTGGGCAACTTCTGTTCATCCCCATCGATGGAGTAGGTGAATCGCGCCCGGAGGGATTTGGGCGCTTCGAGTGTTCCCTTGTCGACAGACATGTAGTAGCGGAATGACGTCGTTACGTTTTTTTCGTTCGTCATCAGGCGAACGCGGGAGAAGCCGTGTCCGTTCACGGCGCGTCCTTCCGTAAAGATATCGTCGAACAGGGCAAAGTTGGGCACCAGGGCAAGATTTACTGTCAGCGGGATTGCAACCCCTCCGTTGTTCTTCGCCGTGATACTGCGGAAGAGTATCCCTCCTTTGGCAGGGACAAAGAACTCTTCTTCGATCTCAACGTCGCCTGCACTCCAACGAAGCACGACGGTCGGAATACCTTCGGGATATTCCCAACCGATCGACTGAAACGACTCCTTGGTGGAGGTAAATTGTTCTCCATCAAGAACAACATTGGCCATCGTTCGCCCGAAGCCTATCTCCGGATGAAAAAGATACGAGCTCCATTTGCGTGCAAAATGTTCCGAACTCATCAAGGTGAGACCTAGGAACGACTGCGGCTTCTCAACATTCTGCCGGGGAGAGTATTGCACGACGGCCTGGATGTCTCCGTTGCCGAGCAAGAAGTACTCAATCCCTTCATGGTAAGTGACAAAATCCGGGTGGAGATTCTGCGGGAATTGTGCGTTTGCGATCTGGCCTTCGGGTGCCGCAAAGGCCAAAGATCGTGGCAGCATTTCAATCCCGAGAGCAGTTGGGACGAGGACGCTAAGTCCGGGCGTTTTAAGAAAGTCTCTTCGTTTCACGACGAGCGGCCCTCCCTCTTAGGCATAGCGAACCTCAATGTTCGCCTTTTTCTTTACCGCAAAACTCACGTCTGCATAAGCGCTCTCTTCCACCCTAACGTTCTTGTGTTTCATCTTTCTTCCATTGACTCTCACTTCGGTGGCTTTCGTCGATGGGGGGAGCAAGAGGTGCAAATCTACCGAAGAATTCCCCTTCACTTTACACTCGATCACTTTTTTCCCCGCATCGTGCGAGTACGTATATTCAAACCCAGCGCGTGATGGCCCATAGGAAGCGCGAACCTCCGCTTGATCACGCCCAGCTGCTATCCAACGAGGCGAGAGACGAACTCGCTGATACAGCTTATGTTGATCCACGATACCGGCAAGTCCCTCAATAAGCGCATAGAGCATAGACGCCGACCCCCAGCCGTCAGTCGGTGATGAGTCGGGACTTGTGCTCGTCTCAATTGTCGCGTGCTCTCCGGTCGGAAAGTACCAGAGGTACGATTCATTGCCGGCTGTGAGCGCTTCATACTTGAGCAATTGCTCCACGCCATATTCTTCCATTCCGTGCTCGAATGCTGCACGCGCAATCTCTCCGCCAACTAACGGCATGATCCCTCCGTTGCAATACATGCCCGGCACAATCTTTTCCTCACCAAAGATACCGGCAGGAAACGGCGGATCGATACTGAACCAGGGCGCAAAGGCCGTAGTCGCCTCATCGCGCTTCCGGTACTCGCGCAGAATGCTCACCGCCATTTCATGCGTTGCCAACCCGCGGTTGATGTTCATCGGGTTACTCAGACTGAGCTGCTCGGAGGTGTCGACCCCATCAATCGTCACCGGAACAAGTGGCACGTGATGCGTGTAGAATCGTCCATTGAAACAGACTTTGTTGGCGCGTCTCCGAAAGGCTTCTGCAAATTTTTTCCAGTACTCGGCACGCTTGCGGTTTTTCAAATGCGCATAGAAGCCGCTCATCTGCATGAACGCTTCGTAGTAGCCGGAGTTATCGCCGTGCATGATCCCCCAGAACGTGTGCTCATTGAGCTGGAAATTCAACCAGTCATGGCGTCCGGCTGTGTAGTCAAAATCCCATGTATCAATTGAGTAACCGCGTTTCACCAGTTTATGTTTTCGATCCCAACGCCATTCGTCCGAAAGCACGTACGCCAGCCCCTTTTCCATATGCGGGATCATGCGCTTGAGCCACTGATCATCCCCCGTCGCCTGCCATGCAAGGTGGATTGCCTTGACGAAACGATACTCGACATCCGCTTCAACAGGAACGCGGACGTACTTGGCCCAGTTTTCTTTTTCGCATGGCACCTTTTCCGGTGTCATCGTGAAGTAATCGAACAGCCAGCCGCGCGCGGTCTGCGTTTCGGCAAAATGTTCAATCGTGCTTTTCAAGTCACGTTCCCAGTATTTCGCTCCCCGCATCATATCGGAGTGATCGCGGATCCAGATGCTCGGTGCATCCGGGGTACGGTACCCACGCACTTTCGTCCCCATCATATTGTATTCCGAAACATCGTTTTCCAGAAATGCCTTAATGCGCGGCACAAGTGCATCAATCTGCGCGTGTCCGGTCTTGATAAATGTCTCTTTCATTGATTTCCTGTTCGTAGTGTCAAATTGCCGGTACAACGTTCTGCACATCCGCGCGCAAGACCCACGTCCCTTCAGCGACGAAGTGCGTTGCGAACGCGCGCCGCACCCGGTCCGGTGATTTATTTCCGTATGACCCGTGGATAGTATGGCTTGAGAAAAAGACGCCTGCACCCTTTGGTACTTCGAGGTTCACTACCGTACTCAGGTCCAGTCCATCGATTTCAAAAGAATAGAATTTGTCTTTCCATTCCTTGCCCGTCCGGTCGCGCATCAGATGCTCCATCTCCCACACCTGATGATCTTTCGAATTGGTTGCTTTGTGCGTCTTATACAAACCCCGTTTATGGCTCCCCGGAACAACACACAAGCCACCATTCTCTCCATCGGTATTGCTCATTGCCATCCAACACGCCATGAGCGTGTCCGGCTCGTTTGGCAGGTAGTGGCTGTCCTGATGTAGCGCTGTTCCTTTGCCGGGCTCGGCAGGACGTTTTTCGAGATACATCGTTTGCACAATCATGGGCTTTTGTGAATTCAATATCTGGCGAATTGGACCAACGATACCGGGATGCTTCGCAATTTTCGTCCAATGCTCATCAAGTTTGTGGTTATCCAGATGGTTTCTTCGCTCAGGGTCCTGGGTTGCTTCGTAGTTTACAAAGTCATCGACTTCCTGCGCGGATAAAATATTGGGGACGACAAGAAATCCGTTGTCCTTGTACTGCCGGATTTGTTCAGGTGATAACATTGATCCCCGTCTCCTTATCAGTTCACTTGCTTATGGATTTTCTCGAATGTGTCTTCCAACGCTGGATACAAAGATGTAAACGTCTGATATCGTTCACCATAGATCGACGCCTCATCCGTCGGTTGAATTGTTTCCTTGATTGAAACGATACCTTCAGTTGCTTCAGAAATACTCGAGTAGGTACCGGCACCGACACCTGCCATCAACCCAGCGCCAAATGCCGGCCCTTCATCGGAATTCACCATGGCTACTTCGCTTCCATAGACGTCCGCCTGCAATTGACGCCAGAACCTGCTTTTCGCTCCGCCTCCCGTAACCCGAATTTGTCTGATGGGAATTCCAAGATGACGTAAGATCTCAAGAGAGTCGCGCATCGCAAATGTTATCCCTTCAAGAACTGCGCGGGAAAAATGCTTCCTCTGGTGACGGATGGTAGCGCCAATGAACGCACCACGGGCACTTGCGCTCCGGTGGGGAGTCCGTTCACCGTTGAGGTACGGAAGAAAGAAGAGTCCCTCCGATCCTGCCGGAACCGTTGCCGCCTCCTCCGTCAAGTGATCGTATCCATTCACGTTCGTAAACGTTTCCCTATACCACCGAAAAGCTCCACCGGCCATCAATGTTACTCCCATAACATACCACACGTGCGGCACACTGTGGCAAAACGTGTGTGCGCGCATTGCCAGATCCGTTCTGGGCTTTGACGAAGGGGCCAACACAACGCCGCTTGTTCCGATGCTTGCAAGAATAATTTCTTCATTTACCACTCCGCACCCAACTGCGCCGCACGCGTTATCGGCGCCACCGGCAACAAGGGGAATCCCTTCGGGAAATCCGGTTTCTTCGCTGACCGGTCGACTCAGCTTTCCCACAACATCGGTTGACTCAGCCACGGGAGGAAGCCATGCGGAGGGAATCGAAAACTGAGAAAGTATCGGTGCCGACCATTTTCTCCCTGCCACGTCGAACATAAGTGTGCCTGCTGCATCTGAAACTTCCGTCGCAAATTCACCCGACAAACGGAACCGGATGTAATCCTTAGGAAGAAGTACCTTCGCGATGCGACTATAGATTTCTGGCTCATGCTCACGAACCCAGAGAATTTTCGGAAGTGTGAATCCTTCCAGCGCTGGGTTTGCCACAAGGTTCCTCAGATTCTCCTCGCCTATGGTCTCATTGATCAATCTACATTCCTCGTCCGTCCGAGTATCGCACCACAGAATCGAAGGTCGAAGTACCTGCGCTTGATTGTCCAAGAGGACAAGACTGTGCATCTGACCTGAAAACCCAATCGCTTTGATTTCAGATTTCTCCGATCCGAGGGACACCGCAAGACTCTTCAGTATTTTGAGCGTTGCCTTCCACCACTCCTCCGGGTCTTGCTCTGCCCAATTCGGTTTCGGCGTTGAGAGTGGATACTCCGCCACAGCAGATGCGCGTATCTGACCCTCTTGAGTAATAACTATTCCTTTCACGCCGGTTGTCCCGATATCCAGGCCGATCAAAAATGCTTCTCTTCGATCAGCCACGATAGCGCGCCTGAGGGAAGTCAAGCTTTTGGTTCATGACGCTGCGAAGAAGTTTGCTGATGTTCGTCTCATCGGGATCTCTAAAATATTTTTGCATTTCATCCGGTGGCGGAAGGCGCTTGATGATTTCCCTGCGGTAGCGCGTTGAGTTGATACATTCCACGAGATGTTCTGCAAACCGACGGATTGTATCCTTCTTTGAAGTACCTGGCACACGTTGTGGCCAAATATCAAAATTCCATAAGCCGTTGAATCCTTTCCAATACAGCCAGTACTCTGCCTCAAGAACCTCGTTGAGATTATCATTGCCGGGTATATGATCGTTGTCCCAGTGCTTACGATTGTCGTTTAGATCGATTTGTTTGAGAATCCCAAAATCGAGCGCGAGACAAATGCTCTCCGCGAGTTTTCCCCCGGCAATGTGGGCGTGACCGTATTCGATATTCTGAACGATTCTCCCTTTCATTGGCGCAAGATTCTGGTCAACCTGCCGGACAAACTCCGCTGCACTGAAGTCCGGTTTCTCGGCAAGAATCTTTTCCTCCACTCGCTTCCGAATCATGCCTTCCGCAATACGGGCA